>CAKUHX010000080.1 GCA_934659475.1 uncultured Oscillospiraceae bacterium | reverse complement strand
CGTCGATGGCGTGGCGGTAGGCTCCGGTGACGATGGCGGCGTAATAGGCGCTTTTGGCCCGGCCCTCCAGCTTCAGGCTGTCCAGCCCGGCATCCATCAGCTCCCCCACATGGTCGATCATGCACATGTCCTTGGAGTTCATGATGTAAGTGCCCTTCTCGTCCTCGTACACCGGGAAGAACTCCCCGGGACGCTTCTCCTCCATCAGGGCGTACTGGTAGCGGCAGGGCTGGGCGCAGGCCCCACGGTTGGAGTCCCGCCCCGTCATGTAGTTGGACAGCAGGCAGCGGCCGGAGTAGCTGACACACATGGCACCATGGGCAAAGACCTCCATCTCCAGCTCTCTGGGAGCTTTGGCCCGGATCTCACGGATCTCGTCCAGACTCAGCTCTCGGGCCAGAATGATCCGCTTGGCCCCCAAGTCGTACCAGGCCCGGGCGGAGACATAGTTGACGATGCTGGCCTGGGTGGAGATGTGGCACTCCACCTTGGGAGCGTATCTCTTGGCCAGGGACAGCACCCCCACGTCCGCCAGGATCACCGCGTCTGCGCCCACCTCGTTCAGATACTCCAGCCACTCCGGCAGACGGGCGGCCTCTTCATTCCGGGGCATGGTGTTGCAGGTGACGTGGACCCGCACCCCTCTGCCGTGGCACAGCGCCACGGCGGCCTTCAGCTCCTCCGGGGAGAAATTGCCCGCGAAGGAGCGCATCCCGAAAGTATTGCCCGCCAGATAGACGGCGTCCGCCCCATAGGCCACCGCCATTTTCAGCCGCTCCATATCACCAGCGGGGGCCAGCAGCTCGATCTTCTCTCTCATTATATCCTCCTGTGTAAATTTCCCGCCCCGGATGGGGCGGGAAATTTATCGTGTTCACATCAATACCGCTTCTGGGTGGCCATAAAGGACTGCATCTCGCTGTAGGTCTTGAAGAAGTGGTGCACATTGTCGTCCCCCAGAACGTAGTAGAAGTAGCTTGTCTTTTCCGGATCTATGGCCGCCTGGATGGCCTTCAGGCCGGGGCTGGCGATGGGTCCGGGAGGTAGGCCCTTGTACTTGTAAGTGTTATAGGGGGAGTCGATCTGTTTGTCCGCCTCCACGGGCACCCGGCCGCCGTTGATATAGGTCAGGGTGGCGTCGATCTGCAGCAGGCCCACAGTCTCCGCCGTGGGGTCGTTCAGGCGGTTGTAGATGACCGAGGCGATGCGCTTCTGGTCGGTGCCGTCGGTCTCACGCTCGATGAGGGAGGCCACGGTCAGCACCTCATGGATGGTCTTGCCGCTCTTCTCCACCTGGGCGCGCATCTCGTCGGTGAACACCTCGTCAAAGCGCACCAGCATCTTGTTGATGACGTACAGAGCGCTGTGGGGAGTGGTGAACTCATAGGTGTCGGGGAAGAGGTAGCCCTCCAGCCGGGAGGGGTCCCCCAAGGGGATGTCCTGCAGGAAGGAGAAGGCATAGTCGTGGTCGGCGGCCATTTCGTTCAGATCCTCCACGCTGGCCACGTTGCTGTCCTCCAGCAGCTGGAAGATCTGGGCCACGGTGTAGCCCTCCGGAATGGTCACGTTGACCTTGGCCTTGGAGGAGGAACTCCAGCTCATGCCGGAGATCAGCGCCCGGTAGTCCATGTCAGTGTTCAGGGTGAAGGAACCGGCGATGATCTTGTTCTTCCCGTGGGTGAGGGAGGAGAACAGGCTGAACAGCCCCCTATACTGGATCAGTCCCTTTTCCTTCAACAGCCGGGACACCTGGCCCACATCGGCGGTGCCGTCCTCCCGGATCATTTCCTGGGTAATGGTGACGGTCTCCTCCTTATAGGCCTTGTTCAGGGCCAGCACGTCGTTGGCGGCGATCCAGCCCAGACAGGCCAGCAGGGCGGATACGCCGATGACCACGATGACATACATCATGGCAAAGCCCATGGCGCGGCCGCTGGAGCGGCGGCGCTGGGGGCGGGGGCGGTCGTCGTAGCGGCCGCTGTCCTGGGGGCGGCTTTTTCTTTCCTGTGCCATTGGGTCAGCTCCTAACAAATAAAGTGGGCGCGCCCTGTCACCGGGGACGGGGGGCGGCCATAGTATAAGGCAGAACGGGCGGGGAGGACCCCCGGCCCAGACATGCGAGGTGAAACGAAATGTGTTGTGGAAATAACGGCTGGGGCGGCTGCGGCTGCCTGTGGATCATCATCCTGATCATCATCCTGCTGTGCTGCTGCGGTGGCTGCGGGAACGGGTGCGGCTGCGACAACGGCTGCGGGTGCGGCAACAACTGCGGCTGTGGCTGCTGAGGGGGATACACAGGACCGGGGACGGGGCAAAGCCCCGTCCCTCAGTTTAACGAAAGACTTTTCGCCAAGCGGAGCAAGATCTCAGAACTTTCCAGTATCTTTGCGTACAGCTACTTTATCGACAGCTCCGTACTTTCACAGCTTCCGAGCGTCAGGGTAGGATGCGGGTCTCGGTGAGCACCACGTCCACGGGGCAGTCGTGGGCCTCAGTGGGCACCTTGTCCTGAAGGACAGCGTCCCGGCACATACATACGGTGGGACAGGGGTGGGCCTCCAGCCAGCGGTCATAGTAGCCGCCGCCCTGGCCCAGACGCATGCCTTGCTTGTCGCAGCACACGGCGGGGATCATCACAAGGTCGATCTCCTCCGGGGCGATGAGGGGGCAGCTCCCGTCGGGCTCCCGGATGCCATAGGGGCCGGCGGCCATCCGCTCTTGGGTGGTGAATTGGCGCAGCTCCATCTGCCGCTGGGGCATGGTGCGGGGCAGGGCCACCCGCTTTCCCGCTGCGGTCAGCAGCTCCACCAGGCGGCCGGTGTCCGGCTCGCGCACATGCATCCCCCAGAAGGCAAAGATGGTGCGGGCGTTTTTCACCTGGGGCAGCTCTAAAAAGCGCCGGAACAGGGCGTCATCGCTCACGCGGCGCTCCTGGTCGCTCATGGCGTCCAGCTTGGCGCGCACCGCGGCGCGCAGGGCGGCCTTTTCTTCAGCGATAGTGGACATTATGTCGTACCTCCTCGGCTTTTTCCTCTCCGGCCAGGACCTTTACCAGCTCCAGACCGAAGTCAAAGGCGGAGCCGGCGGCGCGGCCGGTGATCGTGGCGCCGTCTGTGACCACAGACGCGCCGGTGTGACGGGCACCGGCCAGCTTTCCCTCAAGTCCCGGGAAGCAGACGGCCCGTTTCCCCTCCAGCAGGCCCCAGCGGGCCAGCAGAGTGGGGGCGGCGCAGATGGCGGCGATGGGGATGCCCTGGGCGGCGGCCAGACGGATCAGCTGCTCCACCTGGGGGCAGCAGGCCAGGTTTTCCACTCCGCGCCCTCCGCCGGGCAGCACCAGCATCTCCGCGTCCTCCAGCTCCACCTGGGGCAGCTCCATGTCCGGCAGAACGGCGATGCCGTGGCCGCCCGCTACCGGGCCGCGCTCTGTGCCCACCAGGGCGGTGTCGATGCCCGCCCGGCGCAGCAGGTCGGCGGGGACAAGGGCCTCGGCCTCTTCAAAGCCGGGGGCCAGGAAAATGTAGACCATAAAGCCCTCCTCTCAGATCAGGGGCTGGACAAGCGTCCAGATCTGCTGGTGGATCTCCTCGACGCCGCGCAGCGCCCCCTGAGCATCGACACAGGGGATCACCGTCCAGCCCAGGATCTCGGCGGCCTGTAAAGCACTCTCCCTGCACAGGGCCAGGTACTTGGTATCCAGTTCGTGGATGTCCGCCTTGGTGTGGGTGGCCGCCTCGCGGCTGCGCAGCAGCTCCACGGACTTCGCCGTGGGCATGTCCAGATAGAGCACCAGATCCGCCCGGGGCAGGCCCAGCTTGTCGTGCTCGAAGTCATCCAGCCAGCGCAGGAAGGCGGGGCGCTTTTCGGGGCTGCACTTGGCCCCCTGATGGACGGCGTTGGAGGTGGTGTACCGGTCGGTGAGGATCAGCCCCCCGTCCCGGTAGTAGTCCCCCCAGTCCTGCTTGAGAGAGGCGTAGCGGTCTACGGCGTAGAAGGCGGAGGCGGCGTAGGGGTTCACATCCCCGGGCTCTCTGCCGAGCTCCCCTCCCAGATACATGCGGATCAGGGTGGAGGAGGGCTGCTCATACCGGGGGAACACCAGCTGGCGGAAGGGCTTGCCCTCCTGACTGACCCGGCTGCACAGCAGCCTGAACTGGGTGGACTTGCCGGAGCCGTCCGTCCCCTCGAACACGATGATCTTGCCGGACATTCAGCCTTCCTCCTTCCTGCCGGACAGCCGCTGTCCCGCGGCCTTTACCAGCACCAGGGGCAGCTTGGCCATGCGGCCGATGCGCCGGGGCTCCTTCTTCAGGCGGTAGGCCCACTCCAGCCCCAACTTCTGCCACGTCTCCGGCGCGCGCTCCACGGTGCCCGCGAACACGTCCAGTGCGCCCCCCAGACCGATGGCCAGCTTGGCCCCGGTGGACGGGCCGTACTGGGCCATCCACTTCTCCTGCTTGGGGGCCCCCAGACAGACGAACATCAGGTCGGGTCTGGCCTGGGCCGCCTGCTGGGCGGCCTGGGCGTCGTCCTTGAAGTAGCCGTCCTGGGTGCCGCACAGGACGATGTGGGGGTACTGGGCCAGGATGCGGCGGCCCGCCTCCTCGGCCACACCGGGCTTGGCCCCCAGCAGATACAGCCGCCCGCCCAGGTAGTCCAGGGTGGACAGCATGGCGCTGGCAAAGTCGATGCCGGGCACCCGCTCCTTCAGGGGGCGGCCCAGCAGCTTGGCGGAGTAGATGACGCCGATGCCGTCGGGCAGCACCAGGTCGGCCCCGTTGAGCAGAGCCCGGAACTGCTCGTCCTTTTCGGCGGCCAGCAGAAATTCCGGGTTGGGGGTGACCACATAGTGGAAGGTGTCAGAGGTCAGAAATTCCTTGCCCCGCTGGGCGGCCTCCTGCATGGTCAGGTCGTCAAACAGAACGCCCAATATATTTTCTTTCAAGTGCTTCACTCCAATGATCCGGGAAAAATTTCTACACAACGCCCATTTTAGCACATGGCAGGGAAAAAGTCTATGAAAAAGCGATGAAGATTTCGCGTCCTGCTTGACCGTTCCGGGCGTGTAGGGCATAATGGAAGCAAGAGAGAGGGGGTCCGCTATGGATTTTTACGGTACTTTGGGGGCATCCTGCCGGGATGAGGAGACCCTGTATCAGATGTTTCGGGCGGGTATGACCGGCGCGCGGCTGAACCTGTCCCATACCGATCTAGAGGCCGGCGCGCCTATGCTGAACAGTCTGCACGCCGCTGCCCGCCGGGCGGGGGCAGAGCCCAAGCTGATCATCGACCTGCGGGGGCCGGAGCTGCGGGTGGGCGTCCTGTCCGGCCCCTTGAAGCTGCGGGAGGGGGCGGAGATCCTGATGGGGCGGGGCGGCATCCCCGTGACGGAGGCCACGCTGCGCTGCGCCCAGCCCGGGCGGGAGATGGCCCTGGACGACGGCGCTCTGCTCTTGAAGGTCCTGCGCCAGGGGAAGCAGACGATCCTGTGCCGGGTGCTCCGGGGCGGGACGCTGAAAAGCAGAAAAAATCTGGCCATTCTGGGGGTAGAGCCCGACACCCCCGCCCTAACAGTGGAGGACCTGGAGGACCTGGACCGGGCGGGCCGGTGGGGCGTGACCCACATCCTGCAGCCCTTTGTCCGGGGGACAGAGGATCTGAACACGGTGCGGAAGGCCCTGGACGACCGGGGGCTGGGCCGGGTGAAGATCATGGCCAAGATCGAAAACCGCACGGGCCTTGCCAGAATGGAGCAGATCGCGGCTGAGGCAGACGAGGTGTGCATCGCCCGGGGGGACCTGGGCAACTCCATGGCCCTCTGGAAGCTGCCCCGGGTGCAGAAGGACATCGCCGCCTGCTGCCGGGCGGCGGGGCGGCCCTTCTGCCTGGTGACCCAGCTGCTGTGGTCTATGGAGCAGCGCCCCGTCCCCACCCGGGCCGAGGTGATGGACGTCTATAACGGCGTGCTGGACGGGGCGGCCTCCCTGATGCTCACCGGCGAGACCGCCGTGGGCCGCTATCCCGTTCAGGCCATGGACTATCTGGTGCGCACCGCCCGGACCGCCCTTGAATAGACGGGAAATTTCTGCTATACTATTATGCCAACTGCCGGCGATGCCGGAGAACGGGGGTCTTTACCATGAAACTGATGGCACTGGACGGAAATTCCATTGTGAACCGTGCCTTTTACGGGGTCAGCCAGAACCTGACCACCCGGTCGGGCCAGCCCACCAACGCGGTGCTGGGTTTTCTGAATATCCTGAACAAGCAGCTGGAGGACAGCAGGCCCGACGCCCTGTGCGTCACCTTCGACCGCAAGGCCCCCACCTTCCGCCATCTGGCCTATGAGGGCTATAAGGCCCAGCGCAAGGGGATGCCCGAGGAGCTGGCCAGCCAGATGCCCATTCTGAAGGACGTGCTGTCCGCCATGAACATCCCCATGTACGAGCTGGACGGCTGGGAGGCGGACGACCTGCTGGGCACCATCGCCGCCAAGGACACCGCCGCCGGGTGGGACACGGAGATCGTCACCGGGGACAAGGACTCCCTGCAGCTGATCGGCGACCGCACCACCGTCCGCCTGGTGTCCACCCGCATGGGACAGACCACCACCAAGGAGATGACGCCGGAGACCTTCCGGGCGGCCTACGGCTTCGACCCCATCCATATCATCGACCTGAAGGCCCTCATGGGGGACAGCTCCGACAATATCCCCGGGGTGAAGGGCATCGGGGAGAAGACCGCCATGGCTCTGCTGGCCAGGTACCCCGCCATCGACGACCTGTACGCCCATCTGGACGAGCTGGGCCTGAAGCCCGCCGCCCTGAAAAAGCTGACGGAGGGGGAGCGGGACGCCCGCATGTCCTATGACCTGGCCACCATCCACACCGACGCCCCCATCGACTTCAAGCCGGAGGACTGTATCCGCCGGGAGGTGGACAACGCCCGGCTGTATCAGCTGTTCTTGAAGCTGGAGTTTTCCAAGCTCATTGACAAATACCACCTCACCGCCCCCCAGGGGGAGGGACAGGCGGAGGAGAAAACGGAGGTCTTTTCCGTCTGTACCAGCGAGATCGTCACCCAACGGGGCCGCATGGAGGAGCTGCTGGCCCTGTGGCGCACCAGAGAGCGGGTAGACGTGCTGGCCCTGCCTTCTCTGGATGTGGTGTGCGTGGAGTGCTGGCTGTCCCCGGAGGAGAGCCGCGCCGCCATTGTCCGGGCGGACAGTCTGGACTGCTACAACGAATTTCTGAGGGGGCTGTTCGCCCCCGACATCAAAAAGGCGGCCCACGGGGTGAAGGCCCTGTGCCGCGCCCTGCTGG
>CAKUHX010000079.1 GCA_934659475.1 uncultured Oscillospiraceae bacterium | reverse complement strand
CTGGCCCGTTGGTCAAGCGGTTAAGACGGCGGCCTCTCACGCCGCAAACATGGGTTCGATTCCCGTACGGGTCACCACTCGAAAACAAGCTGCGGATCGTTCGCTTCCGTGTAAACACGAAAGCTCATTCCCTTCGCTGTTTTCTCGTTTCAAGATCCAAACACTTCGTTGGTTTGGATCTTGAGAAAAGGACTTGACAAGAACAAGTCTTTCGATTACAATCTAGTTTGTTGCTGCGAGAGCAGTTGCAATAGTTGGTGTTGATTAGGGCGAGGGTCCACCCGTTCCCATTCCGAACACGGAAGTTAAGCTCGCTTCTGCCGAAAATACTTGTCTGGCGACGGACTGGAAAAATAGGTAACGCCAACACGAACAGGACAGTTAAAAGCTGTCCTGTTTTTTTATATATTTGAAGAGCATGTGCGCATGGAAATCAGGGAAAATAGACGTTTTTTATACGGCCGATAGCCCTTGGATATTTGACATCGATACGGTTATGTTTTACTATGTGTAGGAGATCATTCTTTGATCAGCTGCCTTTGGCAGGGAGGAGAAATTATGACTGGACAACAGGCGATCGATCTGATCCATGAGCGCTCCTGGGTGGGGCGCAAGCCCGGCCTGGAGCGCACCCAGGCGCTGCTGGCCCGCATGGGCAACCCGGAGCGCACCTTGAAGTTCGTGCATATCACAGGGACCAACGGAAAGGGCTCCACCGCAGCCATGACGGCGTCCGTGCTGGCGGCGGCGGGGTATCGCACGGGTCTGTTCACCTCTCCCCATCTGTTCCGCTTTCATGAACGGATGCAGGTGAACGGTGAACCCATCGCGGACGAGACTCTGGGCCGTCTGACCGAGCAGGTCTTGGATCTGGCGGACGGAATGGAGGACTTTCCCACTGAGTTTGAGCTGATGACCGCCGTGGGCATGGCCTTCTTTGCCGAGCAGAAATGCGACATCGTAGTGCTGGAGGTGGGCCTTGGCGGGCGCATGGACTCTACCAACGTGATTCCCGCACCGGAAGTGGCGGTGCTGACCAACATCGGATTAGAGCACACCCAGGAGCTGGGCAATACGGTGGCGCTGATCGCGAAGGAGAAGTCCGGCATCCTGAAGCCCGGCTGCCGCTGTGTGCTGTATCACCAGAGCCGGGAAGCTGAAGAAGTGGTGGAGGGCGTCTGCCGGGAACTGTCGATCCCCCTCACCGTGACGGCCCCGGATACCCTGAAGGTGCAGTCTGTTGGACTGGACGGGCAGGTGTTCTCCTATCGGGATGCCGGTACGTTCCGTATTTCTCTGTTGGGAGAATACCAGCGGTATAACGCGATCACCGCTCTGGACATTATTTGGAGCCTGCGGGAGAAGGGATGGAAGATCTCGGATGAGGCGATCCAGCGTGGGTTGGCAGACAGCAAGTGGCCGGGACGGCTGGAGCTGGCTCGCCGAGATCCCGACTTCATCATTGACGGCGGCCATAACCCCCAGTGTGTGGATGCCCTGATGGAGGCGCTGGAGGAGCTGTTCCCCCATGAGAAGCTGATCTTCCTCACCGGCGTTCTGGCGGATAAGGATTGGCAGGGGATGATGCGCCGGGCCATGCCCCTGGCGAAGGCATTTGTTACCATTACGCCGGACAGCCCCCGTGCCCTTGCCGGGGAGGAGCTGGCTGCCTGGCTGCGGAAACAGGGCTTTGAGGCCGTCTCTTGCGGCAGTGTGGAGGAGGGGGTCGACAAGGTGCTGTCCATAGCCGCCCCCGATGATGTGATCTGCTCCTGGGGGTCCCTGTATGCGGTGGGCCTCATCCGCCACCACCTGGGATTGTGCTGAAATAAAAGAAGTCCGTCTCTATGGAGACGGACTTCTTTTATTCTGTCAAAGACTTTTCTCTTAGGATGCCGCGGTATGCCCCTGCCTGACAGGTGCCCACGGGCCGGTATCCCTCGCTTTCATACAGGCGGGTCAGGGGGATGTTGTCCGCCTGGCTGTCCAGCCGCAGACAGACCTTGCCCCTTTGGCGGGCCAGCTGTTCCGCGCGGCGGAGGGTCAGCCGCCCTGCTCCGGGAAGATCTGGGTGTGCGGTCAGGTTATGCAGGTAAAATGCGGGAGCGGAGGAAAAGCCTGCCCACCGCTCGTCCTGTTCCAGCAGGACCACGCTCCCGGCCCAGCGCTCCGGATGGGAGACGCAGTACATACAGGCGCCCCGCCGCGGCATGACAGGCAAAGTAGGCCCGGTCATAGATCTGCAGATACCCCTGTTCGTTCCAGCCGTGCAGCCCCATCCGATCCATCCAGGCGATGCGCTCTGCGATCAGAGCGCATACGGCGTCCGCCTCCTCCGGAACAGCGGGGGAAAAGGCGGCCCGCTCCAGCGTGGCATCCATAACTCAGGGCAGCTTGCCCTCGCCGCCCATCATATCCGCCATCTCCTGGATCCGCTCCAGAGGGAAGGGGGGCTGGGCGATGGGGCGCATGGCGATGCTCATCAACTTGATGGGGTTGTCATCCGCGGCTACCCGGTTGGAGGACAGCTCTCCGCAGCGCTTACAGCGGTGGATGATAGCCCACTCGCCCCCGCGGCGCACCCAGACGGCGATGGGCTCCATCACGCCGCCGCAGTCGGCGGAGCGGTCCCCCGGTTCGTCGTCCACATGGAGGCTGGACAGGCAGTTGGGACAGTGGTTACGGTGTTCGGTGCCCGCGCCGCCGGGGGTGACCGGACGGCCACAGACCTTGCAGGTAAAGCTCTCTGTACAGGCGTGGGTCTTGTAATAGCCCACCTCGTACTGCCTGCGTTTATCTTCTCGCTTCATGGAAGGCTCCTCTCACGCTGGTTCAGCGGGTTTTCCGGGCAAAGGCGCTGGGGATGTTCAGCTCCTCGCGGTATTTTGCCACGGTGCGGCGGGAAATGGGACAGTCCTCCTGGGCCATCAGCTCACACAGCTTCTGGTCGGACAGGGGCTTGCTCTTATCCTCGCCGTCGATCAGTCTGCGCAGCAGGGCTCGGGCCGCGGTGCCGCCGAAGGAAGGGGCATCGCCCCCAGCGGTGGCTGCCCGGGAGAAGAAATAACTCATGGGGAACACGCCCTTGGAGCACTGGAGATATTTCTCGCGCACGGTGCGGCTGATGGTGGACTCGTGCAGCTCCAGCTCCTCGGCCACATCGGACATGCGCAGAGGCAGCAGAGCCTGGGGCCCCTGCCGGAAAAAGGCGTTCTGCCGGTCTACGATGACCTGAGCGCAGCGCTGCAGGGTGCTCTCCCGCTGACCGATGGCGGAGAGGACTCCCTCCGCCTGCCTCAGCTTGTCGGTCAGATACTCCTTGACCTCTTTGTCCTGGCTCTCACTCAGCAGCTGGCGGTAATAGCTGTTGATGCGGAAGGGCGGCCGCTCCCGGCGGCGGGTGCGGGCGATCAGGCGGCCCGTCTCGTCCTCCTCTACAAATACATCGGGCAGGATATAGGGGATCTGCTCGGGCTGCTGGAATACGGCACCGGGGCGGGGCTCCAGCTCGCGGATCAGGCGCTCCGCCTGAAGCACCTCCTCTTGGGTGATGCCCAGCCGGGCGGCGATGTCCCGGTAGTGCCGCTTGGCCAACAGGGGCAGATAGCAGCGCACGATGGACAGGGCGGGGCCGGTCTCGTGGATGCGGCGCAGCTGGAGCTCAAGACACTGGGACAGGTCGGCCGCGCCCACGCCGGCCGGCTCCAGCCGGCGGAGGATGGTGAGGCCCTCCTCCAGCTTGGAAACGGGGATCGAGGAGTTTTGGGACAGCTCCTCCAGGGGGATGCGGAAATAGCCGTTGTCGTCCAGACAGGCGGCCAGGTAGCGCACGATCTGCGCCATGCTCTCGCTCAGCCCCAGCTGATGGACCTGCCGGGAGAGAAAGCGGAACAGAGTCTCCCCCAGTCCGCCGTCGCTGGGCAGCAGAGCCAGGGGGTCCAGCTCGTCGTCGTCCACCCGCTGATAGAAGCGGTTTTGGTAGTCGTTGTCCTCCAGCCATTTCAGCTTGCGCAGCAGATCGTCCTCCTGGCGGCCTTCGGGGGAGGAGGGGGTGACCTCATCCGGCTCCACCAGAGGGTTGCTCAGAGACAGCTCGCGGATATAGGCGTCCAGCTCCTGCGTGCTCAGCTGGAGCATTTCAATGCTCTGAAGCTGATGCAGGCTGAGACGCTGTACCTGAGATTGCAGCAGCTTCATAAGCATTGTCCCCCCTCTTTGCCGGCCATAGGATCGACCGTATTTCTTATCGAAAGTTTAACCTATTTGCGGTCAAAAGTCAAGAAAGGCGGAAAGGCCCCTGGGCGGAGAGGGCAGGCCATACTGTTTACTGTCCTTGGCGGCCGGCGGCGCAGCGGATGGAAAGATCGGGATCGACACCGCGGGGCAGGTATGGTAAAATAAGGCATCAAAAAGGGGGGTCTGGATGAGCGGCAGAATATACATCGGACTGGATCAGGGCACGACGGGGGTCACGGCGCTGGCCTTTGATGAGCAGTGGCAGGCAGTGGGCCGGGGCTACCGCGAGATCGGCCAGCACTATCCCCAGCTGGGCTGGGTGGAGCATGACGCAGAGGAGATCTTGGCCAGCGCGCAATATGCCGTAAAGGCCGCGCTGGCGGCGGCGGGGGCGCAGCCCGGCCAGGTGCGCGCCCTGGGCCTGGACCACGAGGGAGAGTCCGTTGTGGTCTGGGAGCGGAGCAGCGGCCGCCCGGTCTATCCGGCCATCGTATGGCAGGACCGGCGTACCGCCGCCATGGCGGAGGAACTGGAGGAGAAACACGGGGCGTTGTTCCGGGAGAGGACCGGCCTGACTCCGGACGCCTATTTCAGCGCCACCAAGCTGAAGTGGATCTTAGACCGGGTGGATCCGGACCGCAGCCGGGCAAAGAGCGGCCAGCTGTTGGCGGGAAATATGGACGCCTGGCTCATGTGGAACATGACCGGCGGAGAGGAGCACCGCACAGACGCCTCCACCGCCTCCCGCACCATGCTCTACAACATCCGCACGGGGACATGGGACCGGGACCTTTTGGAGCTGCTGGATATCCCGGAGCGGCTGCTGCCTGAGATCGGGGACAGCGCAGGCCGCTGGAGCACGATCCGGCCGGAGGGCTTCGCCGGGCTGAGTTGTCCGGTGTGTGCCGCCATGGCCGACCAGCAGGCGGCCATGGTGGGGCAGATCTGTCTGGAGCCCGGCTCGGTCAAGACCACCTACGGTACAGGCTGCTTCATGCTGATGAACACGGGGAATGAGCCCATTTATTCCCGGTCCGGACTGGTGACCACGGTGGGGTGGCAGCTGAAGGGTCAACGCACCTGCGCCCTGGACGGGGGCATCTACATTGCCGGTGCGGCCATCCAGTGGCTGCGGGATGGGCTGAAGGTGATCCGCAGCGCGGCCCAGACGGAGGAGCTGGCCCTGAGTGTGGCAGACAACGGCGGGGTATATTTTGTGCCTGCCTTCACGGGGCTGGCGGCGCCCCACTGGGACTCCTATGCCCGGGGGATGATGATCGGCATCACCGGGGGGACCACAGACGCCCATGTGGCGCGGGCGGCGCTGGAGGCCACGGCCTATCAGGTGAAGGATGTGCTGGACGCCATGGAGCGGGACAGCGGCGTAGCCATCACGGCCATGCGGTGTGACGGCGGCTCTGCCGTGAACCGCTTTCTGATGCAGTTCCAGGCTGATCTGCTGGGGCTGCCGGTGGATGTGCCCAAGGTGCGGGACACCACGGCACAGGGGGCGGCCTATATGGCCGCGGTGGGTGTTGATGACTATGCGTCCCTCAAAGATTTTGAGGGCTTCTGGCAGCTGGAGCGGCGGTATGAGCCGCGGATGGGCCAGGACCAGCGCCAGCTTCTGATGGAGCGCTGGCACCGGGCCGTAGACCGCTGCCGCGGCTGGGAGAAATGACGACACAAAAAACACTGGGGCATCCCAAAGGATGCCCCAGTGTTTTTTGTTTGAGGTCGGTTCAGCGGAACATCAGCAGGAAGGCGGCCGACAGCGGGAGCAGGGCGACCAGGACGGTCCTTCCCGCTAGAAGGGGGGAGAGCAGACCGCTGACGACAGCCCCCGCGATGAAGCACAGGATCAGGCCGAAGTAGACCCCGGCCCGGTCCAGCGCGCCGGGCTCGTTGTCGGCCAGGTGGAAGTAGAGCGCCTCCACTCCGCTGCGCAGGTTGCCGGTGCACATGGTGGTGGCGCAGGCGCAGCCCCGGAACTTCCGGAAGGTCTGTACCTGCATGGCGCTGATGAAGGCGATCATGCAGTTCACCAGGGGGTCAAGTCCGCCCTGGGGGATAAGAGCGGCGGTCGCCACGGCCAGACACTCCGCCAGCACCACGAACTGCCGCCAGTGGAAGAACAGCCGGTCTGACCGCCGGTGCAGGGCCAGCGTAGTCAGCAGGCCGGCGGCGTAAGAGGAGATGGGCAGCAGATAGTAGGCGGCCCTGCGCCATTGGCCCATGGCGCAGTTGATCCCCAACAGCACCAGATTCCCGGTCTCCGCCGTGGCGAATACCTGGCCCCGGTTGAGATAGGTATAGGCATCCAGGATGCCGCCGGTCAAAGCCAGAAGCAGGCCCAGAGGCAGGGCGTCTGACATGTGCGTTTCTTCCTTCATACAGGCACCTCGTTAAAAATGGGGCGCCCGGCCAGGGCGCCCCGTAAGATCGTGCAGAGGGATCAGTCCGCCTTGGGGCCAGCGGCCACCAGCGCCTTGCCGGCGTCGTTTGCGGTGTACTTGGCGAAGTTCTTGACAAAGCGGGCGGCCAGATCCTTGGCCTTGGTATCCCACTCCTGGGGGTCGGCGTAGGTATCCCGGGGATCCAGGATGCCGGGGTCGACGCCGGGCAGGGCAGTGGGCACTTCAAAGTTGAAGTGGGGGATGGTCTTGGTGGGGGCGGTCTTGATGTCGCCGTTCAGGATGGCATCGATGATGCCCCGGGTGTCCTTGATGGTGATGCGCTTGCCGGTGCCATTCCAGCCGGTGTTCACCAGATAGGCCTTGGCGCCGCTCTGCTCCATCCGCTTCACCAGTTCCTGGGCGTACTTGGTGGGGTGCAGCTCCAGGAAAGCCTGGCCGAAGCAGGCGGAGAAGGTGGGAGTGGGCTCGGTGATGCCCCGCTCGGTGCCCGCCAGCTTGGCGGTGAAGCCGGACAGGAAGTAATACTGGGTCTGCTCCGGGGTCAGGATGGACACGGGGGGCAGAACGCCGAAGGCGTCGGCAGACAGGAAGATCACATTGTTGGCGGCAGGGGCGGCGGAGATGGGCCGGACAATGTTCTTGATGTGGTCGATGGGGTAGGATACGCGAGTGTTCTCGGTAACG
>CAKUHX010000078.1 GCA_934659475.1 uncultured Oscillospiraceae bacterium | reverse complement strand
GATCTCCGCCCCCTGAAACTGTACCGTGCCGTACACCTGGCTGGAGTCGGCCACCTCTGGCAGGATGTTCATGGGTATGTTCAGGGCCTGACAGATGTGCTCATCCCAGCACTGGCGCCGGATGTCGAACAGCATGGTGCGGCTGGCGTTGGTGCAGTCGGTGAGGTGGACCTTGCCCCCGGTGAGTTTCCACAGCAGCCAGGTGTCCACCGTGCCGAAGAGCAGCCGCCCCTCCCGGGCCAGCTGGCGGGCGTTGTCCACGTGGTCCAGGATCCACTGGATCTTGGTGGCGGAGAAATAGGCGTCGATGAGCAGGCCGGTGTGCTCTTTGATATGTTCCACCAGCCCGGTGTCCGCCTTCAGCGCCTCGCACTGGGGGGCGGTGCGGCGGCACTGCCACACGATGGCATTGTGGATGGGGCGGCCGGTGGCCTTGTCCCAGAGAATGGTGGTCTCCCGCTGGTTGGTGATGCCGATGGCGGCGATCTCCTCCGGCTCTATGCCCGTCTGGGCCACGGCTTCGGTGAGGACGGAGTACTGGCTGGACCAGATCTCCATGGGGTTATGCTCCACCCAGCCGGGCTGGGGGTAGAGCTGGGTGAATTCCCGCTGGGCCATGCCCACGATATGGCCCTGCCGGTCAAAGATGACGCAGCGGCTGCTGGTGGTGCCCTGATCCAGGGCGGCGATGTATCGTTTCATGGGATACCTCCCTTTGCTCGAATCCCGATCTGTCCCTGTGTGTTCCGTGTCCGTGCAGGGCACGGGGCACAGGGAACATCTCTATTATGCCAGAAAGGGCGGGGACTGTAAAGACACGGTTTTTCGGCGGCGGCATAGAATGGGATGCGGCGCGGAGTATGGACTGCTCCGCCTGCGATCTATCGCGGGGCCAGCGCCCCGCCCAAAGGAGCTATGCTATGAAGCGTTACTATTCATCTCAGTGGGAGGGAAACAGGCAGGAGCCTGTGACCGCCCAGCTCATGGGGGGCGGCTCGCCCTGTCAGGGGGCGTGCCCGCCGCCCTGTCCGCCGCCGATGCCTCAGCCCTGCTGCTGCCCTCTGCCCGGGACGGGGCCCACCGGCCCCACCGGTCCTACCGGGCCACAGGGCTATCCCGGTCCTGCGGGGGGCGTTGGCCCTACGGGGCCGCAGGGGATCCCGGGACCTGACGGCGCGGCCGGCCCCACAGGACCTACTGGCCCCGCCGGCCCTGTCGGTGCGACCGGAGCCACAGGCGCAGCGGGAGCCACAGGCGAAACCGGCCCCACAGGTCCCACGGGTCCTACCGGCCCCATCGGCGCGACCGGAGCCACAGGCGCAGCGGGCGCCGCAGGCGAAACCGGCCCCACAGGTCCCACGGGTCCTACCGGCCCCATCGGCGCGACCGGAGCCACAGGCGCAGCGGGCGCCGCAGGCGAAACCGGCCCCATAGGTCCCACGGGCCCTGCCGGCCCCGCCGGCCCCACCGGAGCGACGGGTGCTGCCGGAGCCACTGGCGCCACAGGTGAGACCGGGCCTACTGGCCCGACCGGCCCCACCGGTGCCACGGGTGCAACAGGCGAGCCGGGCCCGACTGGACCTACCGGCCCTACCGGCCCCACCGGGCCGGAGGCGGCCATTACCCCCGCCGCCTATGTGGCTCCGGCCACCAGCACGGATGATGTGGTGGCGCAGTTCAACGAGCTGAGGACCAACCTGATCAACGCCGGTTTCCTGGAGGCCGGCCAGTAAGGCAAACACGGCCCCCGTCTCCGCTGTTTCAGCGGAGACGGGGGCAGGCGAGGGGGAACTGTCCGTGAAGGTAGTCGTTTACGCCATCTGTAAGGATGAGGAGCAGTTTGCCGACCGCTGGATGGATTCCATGGGAGAGGCTGATGAGGTGGTGGTGCTGGACACCGGCTCCTCCGACGGCACGGTGGAGCGCCTGCGGGCCCGGGGAGCCCGGGTGGAGCGGGAGATCATCTCCCCCTGGCGGTTCGACGATGCCCGGAACCGCTCTCTGGAGCTGGTGCCCGAGGATGCGGACATCTGCGTCTGCACCGACCTGGACGAGGTGTTCCATCCGGGCTGGCGCCGGGCGCTGGAGTCGGCTTGGGGGCCGGGCACGGGGCAGGCGGCCTACCGCTACACTTGGTCCTTCGCCCCGGACGGCAGTGAAGGCGTGGTGTTTTGGAGCGAGAAGGCCCATGCCCGCCGGGGCTACCGCTGGGTGCACCCGGTGCACGAGGTGCTGCGCTGGACGGGGGAGGGGAGACCCGGCCCCACGGTGGCGGCAGAGGGGGTCCAGCTGGACCATCACCCGGACCCAGCCAAGTCCCGGGGGCAGTATCTGCCTCTGCTGGAGCTGTCTGTGGCCGAAGAGCCGGAGGACGACCGCAACACCCACTACCTGGGGCGGGAGTACCTCTACCGCGGCCGGTGGGCGGACTGTATCCGAACTCTGGAGCACCATCTGGAGATGCCGACGGCGGTCTGGCGGGACGAGCGGTGCGCCTCTATGCGCTATATCGCCCGGGCCTATGAGAATTTAGGGGATGTCCCTGCCGCCCGCAGCTGGTATTTCCGGGCGGCGGCGGAGGCACCCCACCTGCGGGAGCCCTATCTGGATCTGGCCCAGATGCTCTACCGCGGGGAGGAATGGGATGGGGTGCTGTATTTCACCGGGCTGGCCCTGGCCATCCGGGAACGGCCCCGGACCTATATCTGCGAGGCGGCACCGTGGGGCAGCCTGCCCCACGACCTGCGGGCCATTTCCCTGTTCCGAACGGGCCGGACTGGGCAGGCCCTGGAGGAGGCGAAGCTGGCCCTGGAGCTGGAGCCGGCCAACGGGCGGCTGCGGGGCAACGTGGAGCTGCTGGAACGCCTGGCCGCGGAGACGCAGCCGTGAGCATACGCGACAAAACACCCGCCGTCCGGATCTGGGACGGCGGGTGTTTTTCAGCGCCCTAAGGGCGTTTTCATGGGCCAGGGCCCGTTTTCGTGGGGGGCCAGGTGCTTTTCCATCCATACCATATCGTACCACCGCCCGAATTTATAGGCGCAGCGGTCAAAGCAGCCCACCATGCGGTAGCCCAGCCTCTCGTGGAAGCGCACACTGCCCTGGGTCAGATATTCGTCCTCCGGGTCGATATAGGCGATGCACGCCTCGGCAGAGCGGAAGCCGCGCTTTTTCAGCTCCCCCTCCAGGGCGTGATACAGCTGCGTCCCGATGCCGCCGCCCCGGCAGTCCATAGCCAGATAGACGGACATCTCCACCGACCAGTCGTAGGCCGCCCGGCTGCCGAAGGCCCCGGCATAAGCGTAGCCTACGATGCGGCCGCTCTGCTCAGCCACCAGATAGGGGTAGTGCTCCAGCGTGTGGGCGATGCGCTGGGCGAACTCCGCCGCCGTGGGGACGTTGTACTCAAAGGTGATGGCGGTCCGCTCCACATAGGGGGCGTAGACAGCGGCCAGAGCGGGGGCATCCTCCGGAACGGCCGGGCGGATGAGCAGGGGATGGGACATGGAAAAACCTCCTTGAGAGCAGCTGCGGCTGTTTTCTGTGGATTATACCGCAGCGCTCCGGATCTTGCAAGGGCGGAACATGGCGGGCGGTTTTTCCTCCGCCGGAGTATTGACCGGGGTGAACGGATGTGGTACACTTTGAGTTGGACAGGGGGAGGTGCCCTCTGTTATGGATGTGAAAACGTTTTTTGAGTACATATTGGTTGAAAATACGCTGAAAAACTGCAATTTTGACCCGCAGCGTTCCTTTTGCGGGCTGGAGAAAGAAAAGAGGATCGGGCTATGGAGGTCGCTGCCGGCCGGCACGGGACTGATGCGTCCGCGGAGGCGGTCTATCTGGAATATGCGGACGACCTGTCCGCACAGGAGCGGGAGACGCCCCAGCGCTACTGGGGCAGCGTCCGCTTTTTCAAGCATATCATTCTGGGCACGATCGCCCTGATGATCCTGGTGCCCACTGTGCTTGCGGCGAGCTTTGCCTTTCAGATCCGCAGCCTGTCATCCCAGGTCCTGCGGCTGCAGGGCGAGCTGGATACACTGTCGGCGGCCGGGGGCGCGGGTCAGGACGGCACGGCGCCGGGGGGCGATCCGGCGGGGACGGAGCTCCCCGCCGGCCCGGCCTCTGAGGAGCCGGACTACACCAAACTCTACCCGGAGCTGTATTCCGATGCAGAGGAGTACGCCACAGAGGATGTGGAGCACAGCGTCTACCTCACCTTTGATGACGGCCCATCCCCCCGCACGGACGAGATCCTGAAGATCCTGGACCGGTACGGGGTCAAGGCCACCTTCTTTGTGGTGGGCGCTTCGGGGGAAGAGGACCTGCAGCGCATGCGGAATATCGTGGCTGCGGGGCACACCCTGGCCATTCACAGCTACTCCCATAACTATCAGAAGATCTACGCCTCGGTGGAGGCATACTTAGAGGATTTTTACCAGATGTACACCCAGATCGTAGAGGCGACAGGGGTCAAGCCCCAGATCTTCCGTTTCCCCGGGGGCAGCATCAACGCCTATAACGGCGGCATTTATCAGGAGATCATTGCCGAGATGACCCGGCGGGGCTTTGTCTACTTCGACTGGAACGCCGCCAACGGGGACGCTGTGTCCAGCAAGATCTTGCCGGCGGCCACCCTGGCGGAAAACGCGCTGAAGGGTGTGGACAGCAAGCGGCGGGCCGTGATCCTGATGCACGACAGCAGCAGCAAGACCACTACGGTGGAGGCCCTGCCCGCCATTATCGAGGGCTACCAGAAGGGCGGATATACCTTCGCTCCGCTGACGGCGGCCACAAAGCAGGTGACCTTTGGATACCGGTATTGACGAACTGAATACATGAACGCCCGGGGACGGCTGTGCCGTCCCCGGGCGTTTTCAAGTCTATGGGGCGTTCCCACGGGGGCCAAAGGAACTGCCGCTTCTCAGCGGCGGCATTTTTCTGCTGATAGTCCGTGCCTCAGGCCACCATGGGGTCCAGAATGAGCTTGAGACCGCATCCGGTGTCAGTGAGGGTGTGCTCCACCCTCGGCGGCACCTCGGCGTATACCTTGCGGGTCAGCAGGCCCTTGTCCTCCATATCCCGCAGCTGGGCGGTCAGCACCTTCTGGGTCATGTGGGCCGATGGACTTTTTCAGCTGGCCGAAGCGCCTGGTGCCGTCCATCAGCTCCCGCAGGATCAGTACCTTCCATTTGTCGCCGATGAGCATCAGGGTGGTCTCGACCGGGCAGGCGGGCAATTCCATGATAAAACCTCCAATAGTATCCTTTTGGTAACTACGGCACGATCGGGAAATTCAAGAAAAATGCTTATATTACAAGCGTTATCTGTACTTCAAATATTATTTTACACCATTTTTACACCAATTTCAATTCTATTTATACCGCGTAATGAACTTGAATATCGCAGGGGGATGTTCTTTTTAGAGCATCCCCTTTTCATATATCCATGTAGGAGGTGACGCTGGCATGAATGGCCCATTAGACTTTCCGTACTATCGAGGCTGCGAAGCAGAGCAGTACGCATTCTACCGCATTCCAAAACTGCTGATCTCGGATGACCGGTTCCGCGCCATCTCAACGGACGCAAAACTGCTCTACGGTCTTATGCTGGATCGGATGAGCCTGTCCATCAAGAACGGCTGGATCGACAATGAGGATCGCGTGTATATCTACTTTCCCGTAGAAGAAGTGATGGAGTTGATCAACTGCAAGAGCGAAAAAGCAACAAGACTACTGGCCGAGTTGGACAGCAAAAAGGGCATTGGCCTGATCAAGCGTGTGCGTCAAGGGCAGGGCAAACCTTCCATCATCTATGTCAAGAATTTTGCCGCAGCTAAGGTATAAGCAAATATCAAAAGTCTTGACTTTCGGAAATCGAAGATCAGGCCCGTAGTCTTGATGGGAAAGAAGGGACGCTATGAAAGTCAAAGAGGAACTTCGTCAGTTCGCTTATGACAATGAAATGGACTACTTTGGTGTAACGCCGGTGGATCGAATGAAGGATCTGCCGGAGCACTACCGCCCCACGGATCTGTATCCAGAGGGCAAAAATGTGATCGTCATGGGCATGGCATTGTCCGAAGGTGTGATCCAGGCCCATGACGCAGCCTTTAGTGGAGGACCCGATCGTATCCAGGTCTTTACTGCCTTTGGCTACAATAAAGTGAACGAGCTGCTGAATATCGCCGCCCTGCGCATGGTGCGGCTGATCGAAAAAAAGTACGGCGGGATCGCGCTGCCGATGCCCTCCAATGAACCTCACAACGAGGAAGACTGGATGGGCACACTTTCCAACCGCTATGCGGCCATGTGCGCCGGCTTGGGAGAGA
Source organism: uncultured Oscillospiraceae bacterium (assembly GCA_934659475.1). Classification (GTDB taxonomy): domain Bacteria; phylum Bacillota; class Clostridia; order Oscillospirales; family Oscillospiraceae; genus Lawsonibacter. Next base: position 1,126 of record CAKUHX010000078.1, on the reverse strand, counting down.
TGACCTGGAGCGGCTTTGTAGCCACCCCCAAGCATGGTCCCCGCGTCCGGTGGGTCACAGTATTGACCGATTTGGAGTTGGAGGCGGATAGTTTCTATTCTGGCGAACGGCTGTGCCGATACCCTGAATGTCGGATCAGCGTAGACTGCTGTCCGGCGCATGCCCTCAGCGATACGGAATGTGTCCATGTTAATGCTGGCGGATATGAGACGGACTACGCAAAACGGGATAAGCCGAAGTGCCGCTGTGCCGTGAAGGGGCTGGTAAAGGGAACGCCCGGCCGTCTGCAAAATGATATTCCCCATAACAACAGGATGAAGAATATGGAGGACTGGTATCAGCTGACCAAAAAAGATGACCCCTGGCAGCGTATGGAGTTCAACCATGGCAATTACTGCCTGCGCTGCATGACCCAGTGTCCCATTGGAATGAAAGAGGGGGAGAATTGATATGGCAGATGTATGGAAGGAAGAACTGAGGAAACTCTGCTTCAAAAATGACCTCGACCTCTTCGGTGTGGGCCCGGTGGAGCGCTGGAAGGGGGCGCCTGTGGGTCACAGGCCCACAGATGTACTGCCCGGGGCCAAAAGTGTGATCGTTGTAGGCATCGCCGTCCCAGAGGGCTGTATCAAAGAGAACATGATGGCTTACCGGGGCGAGCATACCGGGATCCTGCCCTATCTTCATCAACATCAACGACCCGTATCCCGTTGTGATCGATAAAGCCATTTGTTTCAGATCGGATATGCTTTAAAACAGTTTCTCTATCCATGCTCGTGCGGCTCCATTGGCATTTATGCAGTATCATGATATGTGATCATACCATCTGCTGGATCGCAGTGCAATAGAAAGGGCACATGCCTATGATAGAATGTGGATATTTTACAAGACGTGGATCTTCATATATAATGGGTCTGCTGCCGGTCGTCAGGCATATTTTTCTTTGCCGGCCGGTGTGCTGAAAGGAGAGAAAAAAGACCCATATGCAGACCCTGAAAAAATACGCGCCAGGCTTTTTGCTGGCACTGGCGATCGCACTGCTGGCGAAGGGCATCGAGGCGCTGCTGCCCTTCGATGTGATCGGCGCGTCTGTCATCGCCATGTTCATCGGCATGCTCCTTAGCGG
>CAKUHX010000077.1 GCA_934659475.1 uncultured Oscillospiraceae bacterium | reverse complement strand
AGTGTAGCTCATCTGGTAGAGCGCCACCTTGCCAAGGTGGAGGTAGCGAGTTCGAGCCTCGTCACTCGCTCCAAAAAATAAAAGTATCTGCTTTTGCAGATACTTTTATTTTTTGAGATCCATTTCATTTTAATGCTCGGGGTCGGCAAAGCCGCCCCTGCGCAATTGCTTTTGCACAGCAAAAGCAATTTGCGGCGCACTCGCGCCGCCGGCCAGAAGGCCGGTTTTATGGGTATGCTTTTACCTGCGCCGAAGGCGCATGAGGTGAGGCAGGGCCCCTGCAGATCGCCGCAAGGCGGTTTGTGGGATGCCGGGAAGCGAGTTCGAGCCTCGTCACTTGCTCCACTTACAGGACATCCGATCGGGCGTCTTGTTTTTTATTTGTGAAAGTGCCCCAAGGCCGCGGGGGATGTGGTATGATAAAGCCGTGCCGGGGACGCAGATCCCCACCAGTGTGAGCGAACGCGCGGGAAAGGGACGGTGCAGTCCATGTATCAGGACAACAGGGAACTCAGGCGGCTGGTCCGCGCCTTGAGACAGACCAACGGCCAAGGCCAGGTCGCGGTGCTGCAGGAGATCGGCGGAAAGCTGATCAATGAATGCCGCGTGGAAGCCTTCGGGATAGACATCAGGCCCCTGTGGGTGGAGGCATATTATTATGATGAAGAGCGCTTTCCTGATCTTAACACCCACCGCAGTGTCAAGCAGAAAGACCGGTTTGGCAGGCTGTATTTTCATGAGCGGGGATACGGCGGAGTCGATCTCTGCCTTTCGGATGGGGAGGATATTTACTTGTCCTTTCTCCTGAAGGCCACCCTTGTGGAGGGGCGCTTTTTGACGCAGACGGGTCTGTGCCATCTCCCGGACTGGGCGGGCAGGACCAGGGCGGACCTTGAGCGGCTGGACTGCGTGCTCGTCCCCGGGGAGGAGAGACACACGGTCTGCTATACCACGCGGGTAGATCTTGCCAGACCCTGCTACAGCGGCGAAAAACTGACCGCCTTCGCCCTGGATGCCCTCCCGCAGTATGACTTCCGCTTTGGCCGCAGAAACCTGCGCGAAAATGTGCGGGAGTATCTGACCGACTATCTGGCCGGACATCCGGACTGCACCCCCGGGGAGTGCAGAGCCCAGTGCCGGCGGGTCTTTGGCTGGGCGCCTGCTTTTGTGTCGGAACTGGCAGGAGGGCAGAGGCTGGCAAAGGGCGCAAAAGAGTGAACTGGGGCAAAAGCCGGCGTTCCGTCTGTTGAGATGGGGCGCCGGCTTTGCGTATGAAAGGGGGGCCGCCGTCCGCCGAAAGCGGCTGGAAGATCTGATAAGATCCGGGGGAGCAGACAGGGGCAGGATCTTGCAAAAGGGAGAAAGCGTCAATTCTTTACCGATGTAAAGCAAAAAAGTCTTGACGGGGGCCGACGGGAGGTCTATTTTTAGGTATCATACAGGAGAGGGGAGCTTTTCTTGGTACACTATAATTTCCTCAAACTGAAGGACGGTACAGATGTGGACGAGGTGTTCTGCCGCTGCCAGGATGTCTATGCCCGCCTGGAGGAGGAGCTGGACTTCCTCCACAACGCCCGGGTCTGCCGCTGCGCCACGGTGCGGGACTCTAACGCCGACATTATGATGGTGATGGAGCTGGATGCGCCCGACCGCCTGCAGGACTATTTGCAGCACCCCATGCATGTTGCCCTGGCTCAGGGCATGAAGGAGCGGATCGCCGCCCGCATGTCCTTTGACGAGGAATAGCACACAGAGAAAGGAAGATCATCATGGAAAAGAAAAAGACCGCGGTGCCCGCCTATTTGGGTGTAGCCGCCGTGTGGATCGGCAGCCACTTCGGCCCCGGCTTTGCCACCGGCGCCTTCAGCGTCCGCTGGTATGTGAAATACGGCTGGATCGGCCTGGTCACCCCCCTGCTGGCCATGGTCGTTACCGGGGGCGTGATGTATTACATGCTGGAGTACGCCCGGGCGCACAGCACCCCCGGCTACCGCCCCTTTGCCAAGTCCTGCTACGGCGAGAAGGCCGGCGGTGTGGTAGCCGTGCTGTATGATCTGTGCTTTCTAATGACCATGATGTGCGCCGGCGGGCTGGCCTTCTCCGGCGAGGGCAAGCTGCTGCAGGGCTTTCTGGGGCTGAACTACTGGGCCACCGCGGGCGTCACCATCGTGGTGTCCGCTCTGCTGTGCCTGTACGGATCCAAGCTGCTGGCCAAGTCCTCCGGCTACATGATGTATGCCATTGTGGGGGTGGTGGTGCTGATCACCGTGCTGGCCCTGACCCGGGGGGACTGCGACGTGGCAGGGGCCTTCGCCAATTCCGCCGCCAACGCCAAGGACGGCAGCTTTATCCACGCCATTCTGGCGGCGATGCAGTACGGCTGTTTCCAGTCCACCATCGTGTTCAACGTCATGTCGGTCTCCGATGTGCTGAAGGACAAGAAGGAGGCGCGGAAAGCCATTCTGGCCGGCTACGTGATCACCATCGTGCTGATGGTCTGCCTGATCTTCACCCTGTTCAGCTATACCAACGTCTTTGATGTGTGTGGCGAGACGCTGCCTGTTATGGCCGTTTTGAACCGTCTGGGGATGAAATGGCTGCAGTGGCTGTATGTGATCCTGATGACCCTGGCCGTGCTCACCAGCGCGGCGGGGCTGGCCCACGCGGGGAATGTCCGGTTCAACAGCCTGTTCTCCTTCATCAAGAACACCCAGCTGCGGCGTTTCGTCATCACCGCTATCCTGCTGGGGATCGCCGCCGTGGGTGCGGCGCTGGGCTTCCAGGCCATGCTGCAGCAGGGCACCTCCATCGTGGGCTGGGCCGCCATTCCTGTGATCGTCATTCCGGCCTTCACCTTCGTGGCCGCCAAGGTCAGGGCGGAGAAGTGATACGGGGAACAGGGAACATAAGAAATGAAGGCTCCGGCATATTTGCCGGAGCCTTTTTATAAAAAAGGCCGCCCCGGAAGGGGCGGCCAGTTGAGGGAGACCTCACAGATATTGCGCCAAACGCAGCGGTGAGCTGCGTATAGAGGATACCACATATTTCCAGGGTGTGCAAGGGGAAGGGTGTCGTTTTCCGCCGATGGGGACTCCTATGACAAAAAAGAAAAAAATATGAAAACAAATTGTGAAAAGATACAAAATACTATGGCTTTTCCGGAAAGGATCTGGTATAATACAGACATGGAGGGGGGACCCTCCCCCTCCGAAACTGACCCCCGAACGAAAGGAGCGGACATTTATGAAGTATGTGTTTACGGACAAAAAGGTGACCCTGCCGGCAAAGATCCACGAGTATGCCGAAAAGAAGGTTGGGAAGCTTGACCGTTTCTTTAAGGAGGATGCCACCGCCGCGATCACGTTCAGCGTGGAGAAGGAGCGGCTGAATAAGGTGGAGATCACCATCCGCTCCAGCGGCACCATCTTCCGTGTATCTGAGAGCACCTCTGACATGCGCGCGTCCATCGACGCCGCCGTGGCCACCCTGGAGCGGCAGATCCGCAAGAACAAGACCCGTCTGGAGAAGCGCCTGCGCCAGGGCGCCTTTGACCGCACGGCGGATCTGGAAGTGACCACCTTTGCCCCGGAGGAGCCGGAGGAGGGCGAGTACGCCATCGTCCGAAGCAAGAAGTTCCCCCTGAAGCCCATGACCCGGGAGGAGGCCATCCTGCAGATGAACCTGCTGGAGCACAGCTTCTTCGCCTTCCGGGATGAGGAGAACGACGGCCGTTTCGCCGTGGTCTACCACCGGAACGACGGCGGCTACGGCATCATCGAGGACGAGGAATAACAGAAACAGCGGTTAAAAGCAGGGCGGCATGGGCCGCCCTGCTTTTTTGCGTAAGGACGGGCCCATGCGTTAAGCATGGGCCCGTCCTTACATGTTGAATTATTTGCCGGGAATGATCAGGGTCTGACCGATGTAGATCAGGCTGGGGTTCTTGATGGTGTCCTTGTTGGCCTCATACAGCTCGGTCCACTTCTTGCCGGAGCCCAGCTGCTTCTGGGCGATCTTCCACAGGCTGTCGCCCCGGACCACGGTGTAGGTGGTGGTCTCAGTGGGAGCGGGGGTGGGGTCGGGAGTGGGCTCAGGCTCAGGCTGGGGCTGGGGTTCGGGCTTGTCGGCCTCGGTCTTGATGGTGATGCGGCCCTCGGTAGAGGCGTAGCCGGTGACCTTGTGGTCGGGGAAGGACTTCACATAGTCCGCCAGCACCATGTAGTCAGTCTTGACGTAGTCCAGCACGTTCACCGCGCCGTCGAACATGGCAAAGCCGTCGCCCAGGTCACGCAGGGTGTAGTTGTAGCCGGCCAAGTTGTACTTGGCGTCCAGCTTCAGGGGCTCGTAGGCGCCGGTGTCCTTGTTCAGCACCTGAACGTCCTTCACCCGGTACTCGCCGGTGGGGCCGCCGGTCCAGACGCCCTTGTCGTCCTTCTGCACGGTGCAGGGGATGGTGGCATCGATGGTGTACTTCAGGCCGGAGACCTGCAGGAAGCCGCCGCACTCCTTGGAGCCGTCCACGGCCACGTCCTTGGCGCCCCACTCCAGAGCGTCCAGCATCTGCTGGCCGGAGACGGTGAGCAGGCAGGCCACGTTGCCGAAGGTGTGGATCTCTTTGCAGGTCTTATAGGTCACCTCGCCGGTGGCCTCCTTGTTGCGGATGCCGCCGCCGTTCATCACGGCGATGTCCACGTCCAGATCCATGCTGTCGAACAGGTGGTACAGGGCGTCGGCGCAGAAGTTGCCCTCGTTGGTCTCCTGCTTGCGCACCAGACGGTTGCCGTCGGCATCGTAGTTGGTCATCACGTCGGCGAAGGAGCCGATGACCTCGCCCAGCTGGGTGTCGATGTCAGAGATCCACTTGTCCTCGATGGCCTTGACCTCGGGGTCGGGGGTGACAGAGGCCAGGTCGGCGGCGGTGAGCAGCTTGGTGGTGATGGTGCCGTCAGCGGTGATGGTCATCTGGCCCAGAGCGTCCAAGTAGGAGCCGGTCTGGGTGAGGATCACGGTCTCGCCGGCCTTGTCCTTGACCTCACGGCGCTCCACAGTGGAGTGGGAGTGGCCGTCGATGAAGGCGTCCAGGCCGGTGGTGTGGGCGATCAGCTCCTCGCTGGTCCAGGGCTTGGAGGAGGGGTCGTCACCCAGGTGGCCCAGAGCGATGATGTAGTCGGGGTGGTCGTTGGCGGTCACGGCGTCGATGGCGGCCTGCACGCAGAAGTACAGATCAGAGCCGTCGTCCCCGCCGGGGATGTCATAGATGTACTCGCCCTTCTCGTTCTGGAAGTAGGAGGGGGTGGACTTGGTGAAGGACTCGGGGGTGGTGATGCCCACGAAGGCGATCTTCTTGCCCGCTACCTCGAAGATCTTCACGCCGTCCAGCACGTCGGCCACGGCCTCGCCGGTCTTGGGGTCGATCTGGAAGAAGTTGCAGGAGATATAGGGCACCTTGCCGCCGGTGGCGACGGACAGGGCCCGGGCCATGCCGTAGTCGAACTCGTGGTTGCCCAAGGTGGCCAGGTCGTACCTGGCGGCCTCCATCAGCTTGACGATGGTAGCGCCCTCGTCCATGGAGCCGTAGGCGGTGCCCTGGACGTGGTCGCCGGCGTCCACCAGCAGGACGTTGGTCAGGGTGTCCCGGTAGCCGGCCACGGTGGAATACCGCAGGTCCTTGTCGATGTAGGTATGTACGTCGTTGGTGTACAGAATGGTGACAGCGTCTGCCGCGGGAGCGGCAGTGGTAACGGCCTCGTCGGCCATTGCGGGGGCGGCCAGGCTGAAGGTCGCAGCCACGGCCAACAGCAGGGCAAGGAATTTCTTCTTCATAGAATACCGCCTTTCTGTCCGTAGAAGTTTCCCGGCGCACTGTGCGCCCTTGGGATACACCCTATGATAGCGGAAACGAAGGGATAATTCAAGCTGTTTTGCGTAAAATCCGGGAAAAATTGAGGGGGAATTTGGGCACAATGATGAAGGGACCGTCAACCGGAACGGGATCAGGTTGACGATTCCGCCGCCGCGCCGTATAATAAGGAGAAAAAATTTCCCCCTGTGGGGGGAGCGGGAGGACTTGCCATGAGTCGGGAAAAGGTGCTGGCGCTGCTGACCGAGAAACGGGGGGCGGCCCTGTCCGGAGAGGCCATGAGCCGTGAGCTGGGCATCAGCCGGGCAGCAGTGTGGAAGGCGGTGGAGGCCCTGCGGCAGGAGGGATATGTGATCGCCTCCGCCCCTAACCGGGGGTACTGTCTGCAGTCCGCCCCAGACCGCCTGCGGGAGGGGGAGCTGAGTGGCCCCCTGACGGACTGCCATCTGGGCCATCCCCTTCTATGCTTCGAATGCATCGACTCCACCAACACCGAGTGCAAGCGCCGGGCCATGGCCGGGGCCCCGGACGGGCTGGTGGCCGTGGCGGAGGAGCAGACCGGCGGCAAGGGCCGGAAGGGCCGGGCCTTCCTGTCCCCCAAGGGCAAGGGGCTGTATCTGTCCGCCCTGCTGCGCCCCGACCTGCCCCCGGCGGAGGTGACGGACATCACTGCCTGGGTGGCGGTGGCGGTGTGCGATGGGATCCAGGCCTCCTGCGGTGTCCGGCCCCGGATCAAGTGGACCAACGACCTGGTGCTCAACGGAAAGAAGCTGTGCGGCATCCTCACGGAGATCGCTCTGGAGGGAGAGAGCCACGCCCTGGACTATCTGGTGCCCGGGATCGGCATCAACGTCTCTCAGACGCCGGAGGACTTCGGCCCGGAGCTGGCGGCCACCGCCACCTCTCTGAGCTATGAGCTGGGCCGCCCCGTGCGCCGGGCGGATCTGGCGGTACAGGTCATCAAGGCGTTGGACCGGATGTACGCCGGGTTCCCCCGGAACCGGCAGGAGTATCTGGACAAATACCGGGCGGACTGCCTGACCCCCGGCAACCAGGTGCAGCTGGTCACACCAAACTCCCGGCGGGAGGCCTTCGCCGTGGAGATCGACGACCAGTTCCGCCTGGTGGTGGAGTTTCCCGACGGCACCCGGCAGGCCCTGTCCGCGGGGGAGGTCTCCGTGCGGGGGATGTACGGATACGTTTAAAGAAAGCGGCTGGAACGCCCCGGTTTTCGGCGAAAATCGGGGCTTTCTCCCTTGACAGAAGGGGAAAAAGCGGATAAGATAAAGCGGTGATAACGCAAGATGCGTGGATGAGGACAAGTATTCGTCCCAGACCCTTCAGAGAGCCGCCGGGTGGTGCAAGGTGGCGGGAACGGACGAAGCATATCACCTCTGAGCAGAGGGCTGAACAACAGTAGGCCCCTCCGGCCGCCCCCGTTACCGGGCATAACTTGAGTGGCCGGACGTTTTGTCCGGCAAGAAGAGTGGTACCGCAGAGCGTTCAACGCTTTGTCTCTTTGAAAAGGAGACAAGGCGTTTTTTCATCTGTGGGCCGGAAAGGGAGGCACCCTATGAACTGTCCCAACTGCGGAAAAGTAATGGAAAAAGGCTTTATGCACACGCAGAAGTATCCCTTCTGGACCCAGCAGGAGCTGCG
>CAKUHX010000076.1 GCA_934659475.1 uncultured Oscillospiraceae bacterium | reverse complement strand
GTGGTATGACCAGATGTGGCAGTACTCCGTGGAGCTGTTCCGCAGCCTGGACATCCCCGTGCGGCAGTTGGAGTGCTGCTCCGGCGACCTGGCCGACCTGAAGGTGAAGTCCTGCGACATCGAGGCCTGGTCCCCCCGCCAGCAGAAGTATTTCGAGGTGTGCTCCTGCTCCAACCTGGGCGACGCCCAGGCCCGCCGCCTGAAGATGCGCGTCAAGGGCGAGGACGGCAGGATGTACCTGCCCCACACCCTGAACAACACCGTGGTGGCCCCGCCCCGCATGCTGATCGCCTTCCTGGAGAACCACCTGCAGGCCGACGGCTCCGTCACCATCCCCGAGGTGCTGCGCCCCTACATGGGCGGCAAGGAAGTCCTGATTCCCAAGAAGTAAGGTCCACTCCTGCGGAGCGCCGCTTTATACTATTCACAATTTTTATTCTTTATTATACAGAGCGTTTTACCGTTCTGGAGCCGTTCACAGCCGTCTCTCTCCTATTCGGCATCATTTTGGCCCCTGAAAACCGCTCCAGAACGGCCGTGCCCCTGTATCCCTTGTGCCTCAAGGGGTACAGGCCCTTAGAAAATACACACAGGAGGACCTTACCATGAAAAAGTTCCTGGAGGAGTTCAAAGCCTTCGCCATGCGGGGCAACGTGCTGGACATGGCCGTGGGCGTTGTCATCGGCGGCGCCTTCGGCAAGATCACCACCTCTCTGGTGAACGACATCATCATGCCCCTGATCTCCATGCTCACCGGCGGCATCGACTTCTCCAGCTGGAAGTGGGTGCTGAAGGCCGCCCAGGGCGACGCCGCCGAGGTGGCGGTGAACTTTGGCAATTTTATCGCCGTGGTGCTGGACTTCATCATCATCGCCCTTGCCATCTTCTGCATGCTCAAGGCCATCAACAAGCTGCATAAGAAGAAGGAGGAGGCCCCCGCCGCTCCCCCCGAGCCCTCCGCCGAGGAGAAGCTGCTGGCCGAGATCCGCGACCTGCTGAAGGAGAAGCAGTGATGCCCCGGAACAAAGACGAACGCCCCCAGCAGGAGGGGAAGGAGCCCTTCGTCCCCGCCTCCCCCGTCAAGCGCACCTTGGCCTGGACCGGTCTGGTGTACGCCCTGATGCTGCTGGGCATGACCACCTATATCTTTTATACCGGCACCGCCTTGGGCAACCTGGGCCCGGCCCTGGCTCTGCCGGGGCTGATCGGCTTGGGCGCGGTGGCCGTCGTCAGCTGGCGCACCACGGGCAGGCCCGCAGCCTGGGCCGCGGTGCTGCTGGCCGTACTGTGCTGGGCCCTGGCCCTTTTCACCGCCCCCCTGGCCTGGGCGGGCTTTCTGAGCAATTTCGGAGGTTGACGCCGTGAAGGACATTCTCACCCAAGGTCTGGCCCAGCTGAATATTGCCCCCCCTGAGGGGGCGGTGGACAAGCTGTGCCGGTACGCCGGCCTGCTGGTGGAACAGAACCGCGTGATGAACCTGACGGCCATCACCCAGCCGGAAGGCATCGCCCGGCTGCACTTTCTGGACAGCGCCGCCCTGCTGCCCCTGCTGGGGGACACGGCGGGCAGGCGTCTGATCGACGTGGGCACCGGGGCGGGCTTTCCCGGCCTGGTGCTGAAGATCCTCTCCCCCGGGCTGGAGCTGACCCTGCTGGACAGCCTGGGCAAGCGGGTGGATTGGCTGGGCCGGGTGGCCCAGGAGCTGGAGCTGACCGGCGTCACCTGCATCCACGCCCGTGCGGAGGAGCAGGCCCTGGTAAAGGGCTGGCGGGACAGCTTCGACTTCGTCACCGCCCGGGCGGTGGCCGACCTGCGGCTGCTGAGCGAGTTGTGCCTTCCCTACGCCAAGGTGGGCGGGGCCTTTCTGGCCATGAAGAGCGTGGACAGCGGCGAGGAGCTGGACCGGGCCGCCCACGCCGTGAAGCTGCTGGGGGGCCGGGTGGAGGGCGTCACCGACTGCCCCATCCCCGGCTGTGACGTGGTCCACCGGGTGGTGACCATCCGCAAGGTGGCCCCCACCTTAAAGGGCTACCCCAGACGGTGGGCCAAGATCCAAAAAGAGCCGCTGTAAGGGGCGGGGCGGCGGAAGCCGCTCCCCTTCCCGCACAAAGCGGCCCCATTCCCGGATATTTCCGGCATATCTATCAGAAATTGTCTGCGATCTTGGGTAAATTTTCAAAATGACCCATTGACGAAGTCGGGATTTATGTTACACTAAAAGGTGATAAGCTGAGGAGGGGCGCTATGGGCATCGTCATTGCAGTTACGTCCGGCAAGGGCGGCACCGGCAAGACCTCCGTCACCGGAGGGGTGGCCGCGGCGCTGGGGCGCATGGGGCGCAGCGTGCTGTGTATCGACATGGACATCGGCCTGCGCAACCTGGACATCTCCCTGGGGATGAGCGACCGGGCCCTGATGGACTTTACCGACGCGGCTCAGGGGCGCTGCCCCCTGGAGCGGGCCGCCGTCTCTCACCCCGCGCTGCCCGGCCTGTCTCTGCTCACCGCCCCCCTGACCCTGCCGGAGGATCTTGCTCCCGCCCAGGTGGGGGAGCTGCTGCGCCAGGCCCGGGCCAGATACCAGTATGTGCTCATCGACTCCCCCGCCGGTCTGGGCGCCGGCTTCCGGCTGGCCACGGCTTACGCCGACCGTGCCATCGTGGTGGCCACCAACGACGCTTCGTCCCTGCGGGACGCCCAGCGCACCGTGACCGAGCTGGCCCATCTGGAGCAGGTCCATCTGGTGATGAACCGCATCCAGCCCAAGCTGCTGAAAAAGCTGAAGGCCACCATCGATGACGCCATGGACGCCGCCGGCCTGCCCCTGCTGGGGGTGCTGCCGGAGGATCCCCGGGTCATGCTGGCGGCCAATCTGGGCAAGCCCCTCACTCCCGGCGGACGGCCGGGGGCGGCGGAGGCCTGCGCCAACATCGCCCGGCGGCTGGAGGGGCAGCATGTGCCCATCATGCGCATCCGCTGAAGGCCCCGTTTTGTTCCGTTGACCCGGTTTTGCTCCGGCCCCGCTCCCCCGAACAGGGGCGTAGGGCGAGAGCGAAACCTCATTACACCCGTTTGGACAGGAGGAATTACCAATGAATATCGCGCTCATGTGTCACAACAAGAAGCAGGAGCTGATGGTCCAGTTCTGCACCGCATACTGCGGCGTTCTGGCCAAACACACCGTCTGCGCCACCAACGCCACCGGCCGCATGGTGGCCGAGGCCACCGGCCTGAACGTCAACCTGTTCCTGTCCCACGAGCACGGCGGCATCGAGCAGATCGGCCAGCGCATCGTCTATAACGAGATCGACATGGTGCTCTTCTTCAACTCCCCCCAGGACAACACCATGGACAACGACGTCATGTATATCTGCCGCCTGTGCGACCAGCACTCCGTGCCCATGGCCACCAATGTGGCTACGGCGGAGCTGCTGATCCACGGTCTGGCCCGGGGCGACCTGGACTGGCGCGAGGTGATGAATCCCAACCGCGTGCCCTTCGCCCTGTAAGGACAGGGTCCAAAACCCCTTGACCTTTTCCCCAAAACAGTGTAACATAGCATCGTTCCCGCGATGACGGGTCATGAGTAACCGGAACGCCCCCCGACAGAGAGAGACCCCTTGGCTGCGAGGGTCTCAGGCCGCGGCCCCGGTGAAGACAGTCCCACCAGCGGCCCCGGAGACGGGGGCGGTCCCCTTCCCGCGTTGAATGAAGGCCAAAGGGGCGCTTTGCGCCTGAATTTGGGTGGCACCACGAAGCGTTTTCACGCTCTCGTCCCAAACCTGGGGACGGGAGCGTTTTTTTGCCCCCGGACCGGCAACTCAGATCAACAGAAAGGACGATCCTTTATGGCCAAAGTACAGCCCCGCACCCTGTCCGGCTTTATGGAGCTGCTGCCCGCCCGGCAGGCCCAGTTCGACCGGATGGTGGATATTCTGAAGCAGACCTACTCCCTTTACGGCTTTACCCCTCTGGACACCCCCCTCATCGAGGCCAGCCAGGTGCTGCTGGCCAAGGGCGGCGGCGAGACGGAGAAGCAGATCTACCGCTTTATGAAGGGGGACACCGACCTGTCCCTGCGGTTCGACCTTACCGTCCCCCTGGCCAAGTATGTGGCCCAGAACTATGCCAGCCTGGCCTTCCCCTTCCGCCGGTATCAGATCGGCAAGGTGTACCGGGGCGAGCGGGCCCAGCGGGGCCGTTTCCGCGAGTTCTATCAGGCGGACATCGACGTGATCGGCGACGGCAAGCTGGACATCAGCAACGAGGCGGAGATCCCCTCCATCATCTACCACGCCTTTACCGCCCTGGGGCTGAAGCGTTTCCAGATCCGGGTGAACAACCGGAAGATCCTGAACGGCTTCTACTCCATGCTGGGCCTGACGGAGAAGTCCGCCGACATCATGCGCACCGTGGACAAGCTGGACAAGATCGGCCCGGACAAGGTGCGCGCCCTGCTGATCGCCCCCGAGATCGGTCTGACCGGGGAGCAGGCGGACGAGATCTTGAAGTTCATCGCCATCCGGGGCAGCAACGGCGAGGTCATCGCCGCCCTTCAGGGCTACCGGGGCCGGGACGAGCTGTTCGACCTGGGACTGGACGAGCTGGAGACGGTGGTGAAGTATCTGGCGGCTTTCGGCGTGCCGGAGACCCACTTCGCCGTGGATCTGACCATCGCCCGGGGGCTGGACTACTACACCGGCACGGTGTATGAGACCACCATGCTGGACCACCCGGAGATCGGCTCCATCTGCTCCGGCGGCCGGTATGATAACTTAGCGGAATATTACACCGATAAACAACTCCCCGGAGTGGGCATCTCCATCGGCCTGACCCGCCTGTTCTTCGTGCTGGAGGATCAGGGCTATCTCAACGACGGGCTGAACACCGCCCCGGCGGATGTGCTGATCCTGCCCATGACCGACGACCTGTCCCCCGCCATCGCCCTGGCCACCACCCTGCGCGCCGCGGGCATCCGCACCCAGATCCACGGCGAGCAGAAGAAGTTCAAGCAGAAGCTGTCCTACGCAGACAAGCTGGCCATCCCCTACGCCCTGTTCCTGGGTGAGGACGAGATCAATGCCGGTGTAGCCAGCGTGAAGGACCTGCGCACCGGCCAACAGCAGAAGCTGACCCCGGAGCAGGCGGTGGAGTATATCAAGGCCGGCCTGGACAAGCTGAACCAGGGCACGCCGATCTTGGATCGGTAAACTGTCCGTACCTGTCATTCCGAGGCAGTGACCGACGTCACTGCCGTGGGGATCCGCATTTCCAGATCAAGGAGACGGATCGCCGCGCCGAGTCGTCACAAAGTGCGTTTCGCGCGGGATGCCCAAACATGAGCATCCCTTGCTGCACTTCCTTGCTCCTCCTCTCCCCATCAAAGCCTTTGGCTTTGCCAGGGGCCCCGAGAAAAACTGGCTCGCAATGACAAGGCGGCAAGGGCAGAGCCCTTGCCCTACGGGGATTAACGTTCATCGCCTCCCGTAGGGGCCGCCCCGTGTGGCGGCCCGCCTGTCCCATCGCCCGCCCCCTCATCAGTCTCGCTTTGCTCGACAGCTTCCCCCCTGAGGGGGGAAGCCTAAGATGCTCCCCAATAAAGCCTTCCCCCCACAGGGGGGAAGGTGGCCCGCAGGGCCGGATGAGGGGGCAAATGGGAGATCGCCGGGCGGATGAGGACATCCGCCCCTACGGTGTACGATGTTCGTGGTTTTTTGTAGGGGCCGATGTCCCCATCGGCCCGCCCCGATCCAATACCCGCCTCCGCCCCAAGAAAGGAGCCCAGGTCATGAAAAAGCGGCGTTATGTGATCCCTCTGCTCATTGTTTTGATCCTTGCCGCGCTGATCGCGGCAGATGCGGCCCTGTCTCTGCACCAGGACTTTGAGAATTACCCCTCCAGATCTCTTCCCGGCGACCCCCGCGCCGCAGACAGGATCGCAGTCCTCACCGTGGGCGACTACCCCGGTATGCGGGACGACCCGGTCACCGAGGAGGAGGCCGCCCCGGGCCATGAGGCACTGGCCCTGCTGCGCAGCCAGAGCTATCTTATGGTCCCCCTGTGGCCCCGGCCCCGGGAGGGCGGCATCGAAATTTATAACTTGTCCGGCTGCACCCCGGAGCCGGTGGCCTACTGGGACGGCTCCCTGCTCTGGATCCCCGGCAAGTACACCGGCAGATGGCGCGCCCACATCCCCCTGTCCGACCTCTCTCTGGGCGAAAAATTAGATACCTACTGTAATTAAATAGTTAAATAATACGAATAGGAGTTGATTTTATGTTCCAATCCCGAACTCACACCTGCGGCGAGCTGCGTATGGAGCACGTGGGCCAGACCGTGACTCTGGCAGGCTTCATGGAGAACGTCCGCGTCGTCTCCGCCGGACTGGCCTTTGTGGTGCTGCGCGACTTCTACGGCACCACCCAGCTGGTGGCCGACAGCGAGGAGCTGGTGAACACCTTCAAGGCCATCACCAAGGAGTCCGCCATCCAGGTCACCGGCGCCGTGCGCGAGCGCGACAGCAAGAACCCCAAGCAGGCCACCGGCGACATCGAGGTGGTGCCCACCGAGGTGAAGGTGCTGGGCCGCTGCCGCCACAACGAGCTGCCCTTCCAGATCAACCACAGCCGCGAGGCCGACGAGAGCCAGCGGCTGAAGTACCGCTATCTGGACCTGCGCAACCCCGAGGTGAAGAAGAACATCATCCTGCGGTGCAATGTGGTGGCCGCCCTGCGCGCCGCCATGCTGAACGAGGGCTTCCTGGAGATCACCACCCCCATCCTCACCGCCTCCTCCCCCGAGGGCGCCCGGGACTACCTGGTGCCCAGCCGGAAGCACCCCGGCAAGTTCTACGCCCTGCCTCAGGCCCCCCAGCAGTTCAAGCAGCTGCTGATGGCCTCCGGCTTCGACCGCTACTTCCAGATCGCCCCCTGCTTCCGGGACGAGGACGCCCGGGGCGACCGCTCCCCCGGCGAGTTCTACCAGCTGGACATGGAGATGGCCTTCGCCGGACAGGAGGACGTGTTCGCCGTGCTGGAGCGCGTCCTGCCCCCCATCTTCGCCAAGTTCGGCACCTATGACATCGCCAGCGAGGCCCCCTTTCAGCGCATCCCCTACCTCACCGCCATGGACAAGTACGGCAGCGACAAGCCCGATCTGCGCATCGACCTGTCCGTCACCGATGTGACGCAGCTGCTGGCCGACTGCGGCTTCGGCCCCTTCGAGGGCAACGTGGTCAAGGCGGTGCCCATCTCCCACTGCGCCCTGACCCGAAAGCAGATCGACAAGCTGCTGGGGGACGTGGAGGTGCAGAGCGGCAATAAGGCCTACTGGTTCAAGACCGACGACGCGGGGAACATCGCCGGCGGCGTGGCCAAGTTCGTCCAGGACAAGAAAGAGGAGCTGACCCAGGCCCTGGGTCTGGCCCCCGACACTCTGGTCGTCCTCACCACCGGCAAGCTGCTCTCCGCCCAAAAGACCGCCGGCGTGGTCATCAAGACCTTCGGCCCCGCCGTGCCCGGCCACCAGGACAAGGAGCGGTACGAGTTCTGCTGGATCGTGGACTTCCCCATGTACGAGATCGGCGAGGAATCCGGCCAGCTGGAGTTCTGCCACAACCCCTTCTCCATGCCCGCGGGCGGCCTGGATGTGCTGCTGAAGGCCGAGCGGGGGGAGATCGACCCCCTGACCATCAC
>CAKUHX010000075.1 GCA_934659475.1 uncultured Oscillospiraceae bacterium | reverse complement strand
CGCCCGGGATAAGCTTTTCCAAGTGATTATAGCACAACACGGCACCATCGCCAACTATAAATATGTTTTTTTCGCAATTTTTCAGCTCACCGGCGAGCTCATCAAGCCCAATGGCGCGGTCCGGGCACAGGCGACGGAGCTTGCCGCCGTCAAAGGTGAAGAGCGCGTTATATACCTGACCGCGGCGGGCGTCCATGGCACAGCAGATGACGCTGCCCTTGGCCGCGGACTCACCGTTATAGGCCATTGCCTCAAGCGTCGAGACGCCGACGGCGGGCTTGTCCGCGCCCCAGCAAAGGCCCTTGACCGTAGCGACGCCGATGCGCACGCCCGTGAAGGAGCCGGGCCCCTCGGAAACGGCGAAAACGTCGATATCCCGAAGGCTGAGCTCGCTGTTTTTGAGAAGATCCTCCGCCATAGGCAGCAGGGTGCGGCTGTGGGTCAGGCCGCTGTTCTGATAGTTCTGGGCGAGGATCGTCCCATCCTCCCAAAGAGCCGCTGAGCAGGCGGCCGCAGACGATTCAATGGCAAGTATCTTCATAGCTCGATCCCCTCGATCCCGATCACTCTCTGACTATCCGAGTCTCCCCGGCGGATGTCCACTTTGATATAGGGTCCCTCCAAGGCGCCCTGGGCATTTTCACTCCACTCCACGGCGCACACGCCCCCGCGGGCCAGATAGTCCTCCCAGCCGATGTCAAACAACTCATCGGCGCCGCCCAAGCGGTACAGGTCAAAGTGGAACAGAGGCAGCCGCCCCCCCTCATATTCATTCACGATGTTAAAGGTCGGGCTGGTCACCCGGTCCGCGATCCCCAGCCCCTGGGCCAGGCCACGGGTAAAGGCGGTCTTCCCCGCCCCCAGGTCGCCGGTATAGGCCACCACGACCCCGGGGGTGAGTTTCTCTCCCAGCCTCCGCCCCAGCTGCTGGGTCTCCCCCTCGTTCTTCGTCAAAAACTCCATATCCGATCCGCCTTCATTTTTCAAACGCTCCCGGTCCTGCTGTATATCCCCCACGGGCAGACAGTGCCGGCTCCTCCGCAAGAGGAGCTGGATAGGCAGACCGGGCATCTTAAAAAAGTATTCAAGGAATTATAACACACTTATAGTTTACGATTCTACAAAAAAGTGTTAGAATATTCGTGCAAATTTCTTTCCGATCGAGGTGATGTCGTGGAACTGCTGCTCTCTCCCCTGCGGGAGTTCCGAAAAAAGGGCGATCTGATCCTGCTGCTGCTGTGTCTGCTGGCCAGCACCTTCGGGTTGGCCCTGATCTATTCCGCCACCCGGTACACCGGCCGCGACCGCTTTATCCTGGTCCAGGCCCTGGCCATCTGCATCGGCGTCGGGATCTACATCCTGCTGACCTTTGTGGATCTACAAAGCTTCACCGAGCGCCAGTGGAAGCTGCTGCTGGCCTTCAACATCATTTTCATCCTTCTGCTGCTCACCCCTCTGGGCACCGACCACAACTCCGGTAATCTGAACTGGCTGGCCCTGGACAAGATCATCCCCCGCTTCCCCTTGGACATCCAGCCCAACGAGATCGTCAAAATACCCTTCGTCCTTCTCCTCTCCCTTCAGATCGTCAAGATCAAGGAGCGGGGGGCCGACATCAGTTCTATTCCCAGTGTGATGCAGATCGGCTGTCACGCCGCCATGATGCTGGCGCTGATCGCCGTGGTGTGCGGCGACATGGGCATGTGTGTGGTCTATCTGCTGATCTTCGTCATCATGGCCTGGAGTGCCGGAGTGAAGGCCCGGTGGTTCCTCATCACCGGCGGACTGATCGTTGCCGCGGCGGTGATCCTCTGGCTGTTCGTGCTGCCGGACACCGCCCTGTGGGACACCAACTACATGGTCAAGCGCATCCGCGCCCTGCTTGATCACAGCTACGACCCCCAGGGGGTGGGCTGGCAGCAGACCCGCTCTCTCATGGCCATCGGCGCCGGGCGCTTCACCGGTCAGGGGTATCTCCACGGGACGCGCACCCAATCTCTGCTCAACGAGTCCCTCCCCGCCCGGCACACAGACTTTATCTTCGCCGTCTGCGGCGAAGAGCTGGGCACCGTGGGCTGCTGTCTGCTGCTGGCGGTCCTGGCCTCGATCATCCTGCGGTGCTTCTGGGTCGGGCTGCACGCCACCTCCCCCTTTTACGCCTATGTGTGCGTCGGAATGGGCGGCATGCTGCTGATCCAGATAGCGTTAAACGTGGGCATGTGCCTGTTCATCGCCCCCTGCATGGGGCTGACTCTCCCCTTCATCAGCTACGGCGGCTCCTCTATCATCACCCTGTTTGCTGCCATGGGCATAGTCTCCAGCGCCAAGGCGCAGACCCTCCCCAGCTGGCTGAGAGACCGGAACCGGATGTAAAAACAAGAATGCGCCCGCCGCAGCCTGTGCGGACAAAAAAGTATCCCGGCCGTCAGGCCGGGATACTTTTTTGCTTTTACTGGTCAGCGGGGACGTGGATGACGCCCACGGGGCACTCCTTGACGCACAGCTGGCAGCCCACGCACTTGGACTGGTCGATGTGAGCCACGTTGTTCTCCACCGTGATGGCCTCCTTGGGGCAGGCCTTGGCGCACTTCATGCAGCCGATGCAGCCGGCGGTGCACTGCTTGCGGGTGACAGCGCCCTTCTCCTGGTTGCGGCACTGGACCACAGGCTTGCGCTTGTGCTCAGGGATGATGGAGATGACGGAGCCGGGGCAGGCGGCGGCGCAGGCGCCGCAGCCGGTACACTTGGCGTAGTCCACCTTGGCGATGCCGTCCACGATATGAATGGCGTCGAAGGCACAAGCCCGGGTACAGTCGCCGTAGCCCAGGCAGCTGAACTTGCACAGACCATCGCCGCCGTACAGACCCTTGACGGACTGGCAGCTCTGGATGCCCTCGAAGGAGTAGCGCTTAGAGGTCTTGTCGCAGGTACCGGAGCACACCACAACTGCCTTCATGGGCACGGAGGAGCCGGCCTCAACGCCCATGATCTCGGCCACCGCAGCGGCGGCCTTGGCGCCGCCGGGCACGCACTTGTTCACGGCGTTGCCATCCTCCACCACGCTCTTGGCGTAGTCGGCGCAGCCAGCGCAGCCGCAGGCGCCGCAGTTGGCGCCGGGCAGGGCGGCGGTGATCTTCTCCACCCGCTCGTCCACGGGGACGTACATGAAGATGGACGCAGCCACCAGGATCACAGCGCCGATCAGGCCGATCACTGTGACCAGAAGAATTGCCATTACAATAGGATTCATATTTCGTTACCTCCCATCAAACCGTCAAACGTGGAAAATAGCTTCCACGATGCCGCCGAAGCCCATGAAGGACAGGGAGGTAATGGCCGCGGAAACCAGGGTGATGGGCAGACCCTCAAAGCACTTGGGGGTAACGGCCTCCTCCACGCGGCGGCGAACGCCGGAGAACAGCACCATGGCCAGCAGGAAGCCCAGGCCGGCGCCGGCGGCACACACCACGCTCTCGATGAAGTTATAGCCGTTGTCGATGTTCAGGATGGTCACGCCCAGGATGGTGCAGTTGGTGGTGATCAGGGGCAGATACACGCCCAGGGACTTGTACAGGGCGGGGATGAACTTCTTCAAGAAGTTCTCCAGCAGCTGTACCAGAATGGCGATGATCAGGATGAACACGATGGTCTGCAGATAGCCCATATCACGGCTGGTGCCCTCAGAGCCGGCAGGGGTCAGCAGGAACATCTGGATGGGCCAGGTGGCCGCAGTGGCCAGGACCATGACGAAGGTGACGGCCAGGGACATGCCCACGGCGCTGTCCAGCTTCTTGGACACGCCCAGGAAGGGGCAGATGCCCAGGAACTTGACCAGAACGTAGTTGTCCACCAGGATCATGGTGAAGAAAATGCTGGCGAGCTTCACAGCCATCATTCAGCCCCCCCTTCCTCAGCAGCGGCGGGCTTGTTCTTCTTGGGACGGCTGGTCAGCCAGGTGGCTCCGGCCATCATCACACCGAACATGAAGAAGCCGCCGGGCGCGCTGGTCATCAGAGAGAAGGAGTCGATGGACTCGGGGATGACTCGGATGGCGAAGTCGCTGCCCAGAGCGGGGATCAGGCTGCCCAGACCGGACATCCAGGTGCCGGAGCCCAGGATCTCACGGATGGAGCCCATGATGGTCAGGGTCAGGGTGAAGCCCAGGCCCATACCGATGCCGTCCAGAGCGGAGTCGATCACGGTGTTCTTGTTGGCGAACATCTCGGCACGGCCCAGGATGATGCAGTTCACCACGATCAGGGGCAGATACACGCCCAGAGCCTTATCCAGGTCGGGCACATAGGCCTTGACGATCATCTGCACCACGGACACGAAGCCGGCGATCAGGGTGATGTAGCAGGGGATACGCACCTGGTCGGGGATGACCTTCCGCAGGGCGGAGATGGCCATGTTGGAGCACAGGAGCACGAAGGTGGCAGCCAGGCCCATACCGATGCCGTTGGCAGCCATAGTGGTCACGGCCAGGGTGGGACAGGTGCCCAGGACGAGACGCAGAGAGGGGTTTTCGTTCAGAAGACCGTTGGTAAGGATGCTCAGTTTACTGTTTTTACTCATCTTGATTCACCCGCCTTTCAAGGGATCATATTGTAGGCTTCGATGGCGGCGTTCACCGCATTGTTCAAAGCCCTGCTGGAGATGGTGGCGCCGGAATAGGCATCCACATCGGTGTTCAGGACCAGAGCCTTCTCGGCGGACAGACCGGCGTACTTCTCCCAGTAGGAGGGGCTGCTAGCCACGTTGCTGCCGATGCCCTTGGTCTCCTGATTATCGGTGACCTTCAGCTGGCGGATGGTACCGTCGGGGGTAAAGGCGGTCATAACGGTCATGGTGCCGCCGTAGCCCTTGGCGGTGCTGGTGATGACCACGCCCGCGCCGTTGTTGGCGGTGTAGATGTCGGAGACGTTCTCCACCTCGATGCCGGTCACCTCGCTGAAATCATCGGCATCGGGCAGCAGCTCCATACGGGCCTGACGCTGAGCTTCCAGCGTGGCGGCCTCGATCACAGGCGCGGTGGCCGCATTGGTGGCGGCCAGAGCGGCGGTGACTACGATACAGATGGCGCACAGCACCACGATCGGCTTAAATACCTTGTTCCAGTTGCTCATTTCGCGGCACCTCCCTTTTTCACCTTGGCCACGCCCAGCAGCTCCTGCCGGGTCAGCACGTCGATGTAAGGCACCAGCAGGTTCATCAGCAGAATGGCGAAGGACACGCCCTCGTTCATAGTGCCCAGGAAGCGGATGGCGCAGGTCACGATACCCAGACCCAGGCCAAACACCAGCTTGCCCTTATTGGTGGTGGGAGAGGTGACATAGTCGGTGGCCATGAAGAAAGCGCCCAGCATCAGGCCGCCGGACAGCAGCTGATAGATGGGGTCCCTGCCGGCCACCAGGCTGAGCACAGCCACAGTGCCCAGATAGGTGACGGGGATCACAGGGCTGATGACCTTGGTGGCGATCAGATAAATGCCGCCCACCAGGATGGTCAGGGCGCAGGTCTCGCCCAGCACGCCGCCGTGGTTGCCCATGAGCAGGGTCAGATAGGTCTGAACACCGCCCCCGGCCTGAGCGGCCAGAGGAGTGGCGGAGGCAAAGGCATCAATGGCGGAGGCGGGCTTGGGATAGGAGGCCATCTTGCTGGCAAAGCCCATAGCCAGGGCGATGCGGCCCACGATAGCGGGATTGGCGAAGTTATAGCCCAGACCGCCGAACAGCTGCTTGACGATCACGATGGCGATAAAAGCGCCCACGACGCCCATCCACCAAGGCAGGGTGGCGGGCAGGTTGAAGGCCAGCAGCATGCCGGTGACCACAGCGGAGAAATCGTCCACAGGGATCTCCCGGCCCATGAGCTTGCAGTAGCCGTACTCGAACAGCACACAGGCGGCCACGGTGACCGCGGTGAGGATCAGAGCCTGAATGCCGAAGATGATCACAGAGGCGATCAGGGTGGGCACCATAGCGATACACACCCGCTGCATGATCTTCTGGGTGCTGTCGGGGCTGGTGATGTGAGGCGCGGCCGTTACGATAAGTTTGTTAGCCATCACTTCTTACCTCCATTCTTCATCATGATCTTTGCCAGAGCAATGGAGGGAGTCAGGGGCCGCTTGGCCGGGCAGACGAAGGAGCAGGTGCCGCAGCTCATGCACAGGTCGGCGTGCAGCTCCTGCAGCAGGTCCACGTTGCCCTTCTGATAAGCCTGAACGATCTCCTTGGCGGACAGACCCAGGGGGCAGGCGTTGGTGCACCGGCCGCAGTGGATGCAGTTCGTGGGCTTGGGCAGATGAGAGGCCTTCTCGGAGAAAGCCAGGATCGCGTTGTTGTTCTTCAGGATCGGCTGATCCAGCGCCGCCAGGCAGTTGCCCATCATGGGACCGCCGTACAGCACGGTGCCAGGCTCACCGGTCAGGCCACCGCAGAACTCAAGAAGTTCCTCGACCGGGGTGCCGATGATGACCTCTACGTTCTTGGGCTCCTTCACGATGTCGCCGTCCACGGTCAGCCGCTTGGTGACCAGAGGCATGCCAGTGGCCAGATACTTGCCCACAAAGGCCACGGAGGTGACGTTCATCACGATCACGCCCACGTCGGAGGGCAGGCCGGGGAACGGGACCTCGCGGCCTGTGCAATTCTCGATCAGCACCTTCTCAGCGCCCTGGGGGTAGCTGCAGGGCAGTTCCTTGATCTCAATGGGCTTGCCCGCCACGGCCTCCTTCATGTGGGCGATGGCCTTTGGCTTGTTCTGCTCGATGCCGATGACGCACTGGGGGATCTCCAGATACTTCATCACAGCTTCGATGCCGCTGAGGATATACTGGGTATCCTCCAGCATGCAGCGGTTGTCAGAGGTGATATAGGGCTCGCACTCGGCGGCATTGATGACCAGCCGGTCGATCTCATCCATGTTCTTGGGGGCCAGCTTCACCGCCGTGGGGAAGCCTGCGCCGCCCAGACCCACCAGGCCGCTGGCGCGCACCGCATCCTGGAAGGACTTTAGATCCGTGACGACGGGAGGAGCGATGGCGGGATCCACCTTCTGCTCCCCGTCAGGGATGATGACCACCGCGGTCTGCACCGCGCCGTTGGGGGCGGTGATGGTGGTGATGCTGTCCACAGTACCGGACACGCCGGAGTGGATGTCAGAGGACACGAAGCCGCCTGCCTTGCCCACCACGGTACCTACATATACCTGGTCGCCCTTGGCCACAGCGGGTGCCGCAGGGGCACCGATGTGCTGCGCCATGGACAGCACGATCTTACTGGGCACCGGCATTGTCACCGTCTCACAGTCAGACGTCCTCTTTTCATGGGGGACCTGAGCACCATGAGCGGCACGCTTGAGAAATTTGCTCATTTAAGTTTACAACCTCCTATTTGCAGTTTGCCGGGACAGCCGCGCCCATCGTTCGCGCAGGCATTGGCTTCGGCCGCCCCTGACCCCGATCATTTATTGTCGCTGCGTCGCTCCCTTCCTTGATCTCTTACCGATCCGATTCTCACACAGTTTTGCGTATTTCCGAAAACCCGGGCATGCGCATGCCGGACCGTAGGATCTCCCCAAGATCCTCCGGCCGGCGCAACTTGACGCGATCATTATACACTTTGTCCCGATAAAACGCAAGGTCGGATTTCTGTTTTCAGGGACAAACTGTGGAATTTATGGTCATTTCTTGTCACCTGTCTGCCATTTCCGACGAAAGGCCATCCCCGCTCTCCCCCAGCCGGCCCGTTTCTCCCTCCGCCCCCCGC
>CAKUHX010000074.1 GCA_934659475.1 uncultured Oscillospiraceae bacterium | reverse complement strand
TTCCTGTGTCACGGTCGTTTCCTCCATTCGGGCGGCGGTGTCGGCGCGGAAGTCGTCCATGGTCACGCCGAAGCGGGAGAACCAGTGGATGGGGTCGCCGTGATCGCTGGCGATGCCTCGCCTGGCCCCCTCCGCGTGGGCCAGGACCACGCCGTCCGCCAAAGGGTCCAGCCGGAACCGGCGGCACAGGGCGGCGGTCAGTTCCACTGCCTGAGCATAGACGGCCCGGAAATAGTGCTCATCGGCAAGGCCGTCCTCACACAGTTCAAAGCCGATGTGGGTGTCGTTGCCGCTGCCCAAAGGGCCCCGGCCGCAGTGCCATCCCCGGCAGTCCCAGGGCAGGGTCTGCACGATGCCGACCTCTCCGCCGGCAAACTGGCCCACAAAGGCGTGGACGCATTTGTCCAGCCCCGGCCGGTCCCAGTGGTTTCCGCCGGAGTTCCGGCCCAGCTCCTCATTCCCCGGCACATAGCGGCTGACCCGGGGGTTATCCGCCCCGGTGGAGTGGATCATCACCCCGCGGGGGGTGATGATCCGTCCGGTCAGAAAGCAGTCGTTCCGGGTCAGATACTGCCGGCGCAGGCGCATACGCGCTTACCGGCAGCAGGCCCTGACCTCGCGGTAGCCGCTGGGGGGTGTGGGCAGGGCGTTGGGCGGGAAGAACTCCTCCATGGGGAACTGCACCTGCCGGAAGACCTGACAGGGGTCGGGCTCCTCGCACCGGCCGTCGTCGCAGCTGCACTCCTTCTCCGGCACGCAGTAGTCGTAAGCGGGGATGAGCAGCTGGGTGTCCCGCTCCAGACGGATGATGGAGAACTGTCCCAGGGTGACATACAGCCGGTGGAGGTCCCCCTCGGTCACCAGCGCCTCGGGGAACTGGGCCAGGATGAAGGCGGGGATCTCGGTCACGCCGCAGTCGCAGGGGCAGCAGTCGCCCACGGTCATCAGCTTCATCCCCAGGATCAGGGGGTCTACGGACTCCACCACCGCCAGGGGGGAGCTGACCGCGGGGGCGCCCTGCTCATCCTCCATGCAGTCGGCGGCAGTAGAGGTGAACACCTTGGCGCTGCCTTCGCTGCCAAAGAGCACGGCCCGCTTGTTGAACACGGCCAGGCCGGTGAACTCAGACGGGCGGGCGGCCCCGGTGAAGGCGTCGCCGGTGATGCGGTAGAAATACCGCACGTCTACGGTGTAAAAGCCCTTGTTGAAGCTGATGGGCTCCACATTGATGTAGGCGTACAGCAGCTCCGCCTGGCCGGCCTTGACACAGTTGGCCTGGTCCAGGATGGTCTGGGAGGAGCGGGTGGGGTAGACGCGGAGATCTTCGATACAGTCTTTGTCCTTGCAGGAGTCAAAGATCTTTCTGGTGTGTATGCACACGGCCTCCCGGATGCTGCGGTTGTCGCTCACGGGGCCGGGTACCACCTTTTCAGGCATGGTGATCCCTCCTATGACAGATGGGGGCGGACGGGCCGCCCGGGTTTGCTTGGACTACACCCCATCTTATGACAGTCCGGTTTTTTGGTGCCTGGGGCCCTTTCCTCTTGTCCTTTCCGCCGGGGGTGTGGTATAATAAACGAACATGAGGTCCACGGGGCCCGGTGCGCCGGGCCCCATCGCTTTGGAAGGAGCGGGTTTTATGGCAATGGGTTTTATTCAGGACGAGCTGGATCTGAAGCTGCTGGTGATGTATATCATCTCCAGGGCGGCCGCCCCCATCACCTTTTTGCAGCTGTATGAGATCGCCCTGTGCGATGCCGGAGTGGACTACTTTTCCCTGAACCAGGCGGTGCAGCACCTGGTAAAAACGGGCAACCTCCACCAGGAGGGGGAGCTGTTCTCCCCTACGGAGAAGGGCCGCCGCAACAGCGAGATCACAGATACCAGCCTGCCCTACTCCGTCCGTACCCGGTGCGATGAAAATCTGGTGGCCCTGAACGACGCCCTGCGCCGGGAGAAGCAGATCCGGGCGGAGGTCACCCCCAGTCAGGACGGCACCTGCAACCTGTCACTCCACTTTGAGGATGACAACGGCCCGCTGATGGAGCTGTCCGCCCTGATGCCCACCCCCCAGGCCGCGGCTGCGGCTGCGGCGCGGTTCCGCCGGGAGCCGGACGTGTTTTATCACGAGATCATCACCCTTTTGTGCGCGCCGGAGGAGACGGACCCCGGGGAGAGGAAATGAGGGAGCCCATGGAAGAGCTTATGTCCCTGCTGGCCCGGTGCGCGGGGCCGGACACCTATCAGATCGTGCTCAGCGATCCGCGGGACGCGGAGCAGGAGGAGAAGCGGGTCACCCTGACCAAGCGGGGGCTGGCTTGGCAGATCGAGCGCTTCCGCAACGATCAGGCCTTCCACGAAAATGTGGAGCAGGAGGAGCTGCTGCCCATGCTGGCGCAGCTGATGGAGCACTTTAAGCAGTTGAATGCCTGGGATCCAGAGCATCAGTACAGCCTGAAGCGGACGAAAAAGGGCAAGCCCCTGTTCAACCGCCGGCGCTGTCTGCTCAAGCCCAGGCAGCAGGCGGGGCATGACCGGGAGAAGAACTATCTGCTGCGGGAGGGGGAGGTCGTCCCGCCCCTGGTGGACATGGGCGTGTTCACCAAGGAGGGCAAGGTGGTCCGCACCATGTACGACAAGTACAGGCAGATCAACCGTTTTCTGGAGCTGGTCAACGATGAGATGGACCGCTTTCCGGCGGACGAGCCCCTGCATATCATCGACTTCGGCTGCGGCAAATCCTATCTCACCTTTATTTTATACTACTATCTGGTGCAGGTGCGGGGAATGGATGTATCCATCACCGGGTTGGACCTGAAGGCGGCTGTGATCGGCCGCTGCAACGCGGCGGCGGAGAAATACGGCTATGATAAGCTGCACTTTGAGCTGGGGGACATCAACGGCTATACCCCCGATGGCCCGGTGGATATGGTCATCACGCTCCACGCCTGCGACACCGCCACGGACTACGCCCTGTATAACGCCGTCACCTGGGACGTGAAGCTGATCCTGTCCGTGCCCTGCTGCCAGCATGAGGTGAACGCCCAGATGCAGGCGGAGCGCCTGTCCCTGTTCACCCGCTACGGCCTGATCCAGGAGCGCATGGCCGCCCTGCTCACCGATGCGGCCCGGGCCGATCTGCTGACCTATCGGGGCTATTCCACTCAGGTGGTGGAGTTTATCGACATGGCCCACACCCCTAAGAATATCCTGCTGCGGGCCCGGAAGGCCGACCTGCCGGAGAGCGCCCGGCGCAAAGCTCTGGAAGAGGTAAGGACCGCCATGGAGGAGTTCCATGTAAAGCCCACTTTGTACCGCCTGCTGGCGGAATAAAAAGTCTAAAACAGCGGCCCCCGGAGAAAAACCGGGGGCCGCTGTTTGATCGAGAGAGAGTTTTAGGGCAGGAGACCCTGATAGATCCGCTTCATCTCTGCCGCGTCCCGGGCCTGGGTGCCTGCGCTCTCGCAGATGAAGGTGGGGGACCAGCCCCGGGCGGCCACCTGCCGGGCCAGGGGCGTCCAGTCCGGACCGTAGCCCCCATCGTCCTCAAAGGTGCGGTGGCACTTCTCGCCGCCCTTTGGGGTGAATTCGATGTGAGAGAAGTGGCTATGAAAGCGGCTGGCCCGCTCCTGCCCCAGGGCGGCGGCCATCTTGTCCAGTATCCGGGCCATGGCCTCCTCGCCGTCCTCCCGGCCCAGAGAGCGGGCGTACAGGTGGCCGAAGTCCACACAGGGGATCAGACGCTCGTCCAGCCCGCACAGCTCCAGCACCTCATCCAGATCCCCCAGCTGGTTGATCTTGCCCATGGTCTCCGGGCACAGGGCGATGTGGCCGAAGCCGGCATCATCACAGGCGGCCAGTACGGCGCTCAGGGCGGGCAGGGCGATCTCCATGGCCTGACGCCGGGTGCGGCCCATCAGGGCCCCGGAGTGGATCACCACCCGCCGGGCCCCCATCCAGTCCGCCGCCCGGCAGGCGGCAGTGATATAGCCGATGGTCTTTTGCCGGCTGTCCGGGTCGGGGTTGGCCAAGTTGATGAAGTAGGGGGCGTGGAGGGACAGGACGATCCCCGCCAGTTCGGCGGCAGCGCCGATCCTGCGGGCCGACTCCTCGCCGATGTGGACCCCCTTGCCGCACTGGTACTCGTAACAGTCCAGCCCCTGGGCGGCGATCCAGGCCGGGGCCCTCTCCGAGGTCTTATAGGGGAAGTCGGCGGCGTTGCCCGCCGGGCCGAATCTCGCGCTCACAGGAAGGGCCTCCTTTTTCCCAGCAGGCGGAAGGGGGCCTCTCCCCAGTAGCGCAGGTAGCGCCCGGGATTGCCCGCTAGGCGGATGGGCCGGATCAGCAGGGGGGTGACGCCGGAGCGGTTGGCCCCCAGCACGTCGGTGAAGATCTGGTCGCCCACCATGACGGTCTGCTCCGGGGTGCAGCCCATGCGCTTCATGGCCCTGAGATAGCCCCCCCGCTTGGGCTTGCCGGAGTGCCCTTGATAGGGGATGCCCACAGACTGGGCGAACTGCTGGGCCCGGCCGGGCCTGCGGCTGTTGGACAACAGGAACAGCTGCACGCCCGCCTGCTTCAGCCCGGCGATCCAGGCGGCCACCTCCGGCGAGGGGGTCAGCACCTGATAGGGCACCAGCGTGTTGTCCAGGTCGGCCAGCACCAGGCGGATGCCCTTGGCCGCCAGGACCTGGGGGTCCAGGTCGGCGACAGAGTCATAATATCCACGGGGGATGAGAGAAAAGGACACGGACAGTCCCTCCTTGCAGTTCTTTCCACGGACCGGGGGCATACACTGTACCCCGGCCATTTTCGCCCGCGGCGGGCGGAAAACACAGTCATCATACCATAGAAGGCTGCCGGGAACAAGGGGGATCGAACATGGAACAGGAGCGCTTTCTGGTCTTTGTGCCGCCTCATCTGCTGGGGGAGCTGCGGGGGCGGCCGGTGACGGCCTGCCACCTGGCCTACCGCATGGGGGAGGGGCCACATCTGCTGGCAGCCGGTCTGCCCGCCGCCCTGCGGGGGGGCCTGATGGCGGTGACGGGCCCGGTCCCGGATCGGGGAGAGTGCGGTCCGTTCTGCCGGGAGGTGGCGGGAGAGTGCGGCGCCCGGGGCTTCTCCGGGGCGGTGCTGGACCTGGAGGGGGAGCCGACCCCTTTCCTCGCCGAGCTGCTGGGGGAGCTGGAGGACAGCCTTGCGGCCCAGGATCTTGCCCTGTATGTGCCGGAGGAGCATGCCCAAAGCGTCCGGCGGGCCGGGGTGCTGATCTCCACTGCCCTGTCCGGCGGCAGTCTGGAGCTGCGCCTGCGGGCGGCGGCGGAGCGCTTCGGCCGTGAGCGGACGGTAGCGGCCCTCCAGCGCGCATCGGAGGATTTTGCCCTGCCCGCCCTGAACGGATCCGGCAGGGCGCTGTCCCCCGGAGAGTTGGAGAGACTGCGGGCGGAGCGGGGGCAGGCGGTATTCTTCTCCCCGGAGCTGTGCGCCCGGTATTTCACCTATATGGACGGGGAGGGGGGGGCCCACTTCGTCCTGTTTGACGATGCGGAGACTATGGCGCGCAAAGCGGAGACCGCCCGCCGGGCGGGACTGGGGCAGCTGGCCGCCGCATGGCCGGAGATCCGGGACGGGGCGGCGCAGCTGGGGCTGGCGCCCCGCGCCGGGCGGGGGAGACGGTAGATAGTGCGGCGGGACGGAAAACGGTTTTCTTTTTATGCGCCCGCCCGGGGGCGGGCACATAAAAATATCAGCATCAGATAAGAGAAAAACAGGGAGAAAACGGGCAAAAATAGCTTGACGGAACAGGCTGGATCGTGGTATAGTACCATTACCTGTGAACAGGGGCTTTTTTGTCGTGCGCATTTTACGGTGATGCGCCCGTCCCCCTGACCCGACTGGGACACAGGGAGGCAAAGGCCGGCCCCACCGTGTTGCTTTTCAGGCGCGTTTTTTCGTGCAGTGAGCCGCTGGGTCTGGCAGTAAGCCGGACCCGGCGTTTTTTATACGTCGGGCGGGCTATAAGCGCGGGCCGGAAGGGCCGCGCAACACTAAAAGGAGGTGCCCAACGTATGGCAAGCAAGGCCGGCGCTCGCATCAAGATCACCCTGCGGTGCTCTGAGTGCAAGCAGAGAAACTATGTGACCAAGAAGAACAAGAAGAACACTCCTGACCGTCTGGAGCTGAACAAGTACTGCCCCTTCTGTCGCAAGCACACCGTCCACAACGAGACGAAGTAAGCGTAACGGCGGAAAGGAAGAAGGGTAACAACAATGGCTGAGAACGAAAAGCTGGAGCAGACCAAGCAGCCTGCCTCCGACAAGAAGTCCGAAAAGAAGGCCAAGCCCGGCATCTTCGCCCGCGCCGGCAAGTGGCTGAAGGAGCTGAAGGTCGAGCTGAAGAAGGTCGTGTGGCCTACCCGCAGCCAGACCATCAACAACACCCTGATCGTCATCGCCTGTGTTCTGGTCGTGGGCGTGTTCATCTGGGCGTTTGACGCTCTGGCCAACGCCGTGGTCCGCGCTCTGATCGACCTCTTCAGCTGAGGGCGCGCGAAATGGCTGATAATGCGAACTGGTATGTAGTGCATACCTATTCCGGGTATGAGAACACGGTAAAGGCCACCATCGAGAAGTACGTGGACAACCGCCACCTGGAGGATGTGATCCTTGAGATCTCTATCCCCATGGAGACAGTGACCGAGATCACCGACAACGGCCCCAAGGATGTGGAGCGCAAGGTGTTCCCCGGCTACGTGCTGGTGAAGATGGTCATGAACGACGAGACGTGGCATGTGATCCGCAATATCCGCGGTGTCACCGGTTTCCTGGGTTCCGGGAACAAGGCCATCCCCCTGTCTGACAGCGATGTGGCCGCCCTGGGCGTTGAGAAGCGCGAGATCGTGGTCAGCTACAAGGTGGGCGACACCGTGAAGATCACCGACGGCGCGCTGGAGTCCTTCCTGGGCACCGTGGAGGAGATCGACCTGGAGCGGAACAAGGTTCGTGTGGTCGTCTCCATGTTCGGACGGGAGACCCCTGTCGAGCTGGAACTGGATCAGGTCGAGGCAGTCGACCAGTGATCAGACTTTTCCGCGGCGCGGCCGCGGCGATCGTGGGAGGGGCAGAACTTAAGGCCCCGCCAATCAAACCACATTTTTCAAATGGAGGTGCTCTTTCGTGGCACAGAAAGTAACTGGATATGTAAAACTTCAGATCCCCGCCGGCAAGGCGACTCCCGCCCCCCCTGTTGGCCCCGCTCTGGGCCAGCACGGCGTGAACATTGCCGCTTTCACCAAGGAATTCAACGAGCGTACAAAGAATGAGGTGGGCATGATCATCCCCGTCATCATCACCGTGTACGCCGACCGCTCCTTCACCTTCGTGACCAAGACTCCCCCCGCGGCCGTCCTGATCAAGAAGTACTGCAACATCGAGTCCGGCTCCGGTGTGCCCAACAAGACCAAGGTGGCCACCATCAGCAAGGAGGATGTCCGCAAGATCGCCGAGATCAAGATGCCCGACCTGAATGCCGCTACCATCGAGTCCGCCATGAGCATGGTCGCCGGCACCGCCCGTTCCATGGGCGTCGTCGTGGGCGAGTAAGGAGGGGAACGAAATGTTTAGAGGTAAGAAGTATCAGGACAGCGCAAAGCTGATCGACCGCAATAACCTGTACGACTCCGCCGAGGCCATGGCTCTGGTGGTTAAGACCGCCACCGCCAAGTTCGACGAGACCGTCGAGCTGCACGTCAAGCTGGGCGTCGACTCCCGTCACGCTGACCAGCAGGTCCGCGGCG
>CAKUHX010000073.1 GCA_934659475.1 uncultured Oscillospiraceae bacterium | reverse complement strand
GGCATGGACCGCACCACGGTGCAAAAATACTACGATGAGGTCAGAGCAGAACGGCCAACTGTTTCTTCTTCGGGGCCGCCCCACGCCATGGGATGCCATGATCAAAGAGAGGTGCTTTGCCCCCGGATGGGACTTTCACCGCATAGATAAATAAACGTCCGCCGCGATACTTGTCTATTATTGCCGGATATGCTATGCTTTCCGTAAGATCGGATCGATTCGGATGATGGAGGTGTTTTATGCCGCTGCCGCTTTGGGGTATTGTATGCTCCGTTCCCTATAATGTGATCTGCATTTGGGCGATCCTCTGCATGGTGCCTATCCGCCGCCCGTGGCTGTTTGCGCTGCTGTGGCAGATCGTGTGTCTCCCCATTTTCTTCATTCCCGCCGAAAGTGCCTACGGCTGGCTTCGCACGGTCCTATCATCCGTTTTGTGGCTGTCGCTGGTGCTGATCTTTGTAAAAAAGCGCAGCCTGCGGGTGGTCTTTGCCGCGGTCCTGATCTCCCTGCTTTCCGTGGTGACAGAGGTGCTGGCCACCATGCTGACCATACTGCTTCTCGGAAAATATGTTGATACCGCCCTGGTGGTCAATGAGCCGAGGAGCATGCTGATGGTGCAGATCATTTTCTGGAGCATCTTCGCGCTGCTGTGCTGGGTACTGGTGTACATCTGGAGACGCAGCATCCGCCCGCAGGACGAGCCGTATCTGCGGCGGTTTATACTGGTGCCCCTGAGCCAGCATTTCTTGGTGATCTTCAGCGCAGTGCTTTCCCTGTTCCGCCGTGCGCCGCTGGGCAGCTATCTGCTGCTGGGCGCCATGGCACTGTGCTGCGTGCTGGCCGACTTCCTGCTGTTTCGCGGGCTGCGGAATTACACCAACCAGCAGCTGGCCCGGCAGCAGGCGGAGCTGCTGGAGGAGCAGCTTCGGCAGCAGCTGGCATACTATAACAGCGTGGTGGCGCACATCGAAGAGACCGCCAGGCTGCGGCATGAGCTGCGCAATCAGCTGCAAACTGTTTATGCCCTGATGGAGCGCGGCGAATATGACCACACACGGGAGCTGCTGACCGCCTTTGCCGCGCCGCTGGCCGCAGGAGAGGAGGTGCG
This sequence comes from uncultured Oscillospiraceae bacterium, assembly GCA_934659475.1. GTDB lineage: Bacteria > Bacillota > Clostridia > Oscillospirales > Oscillospiraceae > Lawsonibacter. The sequence continues at coordinate 6,701 of CAKUHX010000073.1, read as the reverse complement.
CTGATGGAACATTGGAAATTCTGCCTGCCATGGTACGCGCTTCTGTTTCCCGTCTCGCAGCTGACACTTTGGTTCTACCTCATGCGCACGATCTTGTCGGATGAGGCCGCCAGAGCGGCATGGATCGCCACAGGCGTTTTGCTGCTGGTGCTGTGCGCCGTCGCCGATCTTCTTCTTTTCAAGGCGCTGCGGCAAAGCACGCAGCTTCACATGACCGTACAGCGTCGGCAGCTGATGGAGAGCTCGGTGGAGACCCAGCGGAAACGGGGCGAGGCGCTGGAGCGGGAGACGGCGGAGGCCGTCCATGTGCGCCGGGAGATCTCTGCCCGGCTGCTGGAGGCGGCGGAGCTGCTGCAAAACCGCCGCATGGAGGCCGCCCGCAGCTGCATGGACAGTATCCCCGCGATCTGTCCTCCGCCGAAGCGCTACTGCGCTCACCCCGTGGCTGACGCGATCCTTTCGGAAAAGCTGGCGCTGTGCTGCGGGGAGAGCATCACGGCGGACTGTCAGGTGCAGATCCCGGAGGCGTTGACGGTCCCCGGCGCGGAATTATGCGCGGTGCTGGGCAATCTGATGGACAACGCCATCGAAGCCTGCCGCCGTCTGCCGGAGGGGACGTCCCGCCGGATCACGGTGCGTGGGCGTGTGAACGGCGGCTTTCTGGTGCTGCGGGTCCAGAATCCGGTATCCGGAGAGGAAAACAACATCCCGGTGGGTGGTGCGCTGCTGGATCACCACGGCTGGGGGCTTTCCATCGTCCGGCAGATCGCGGAGCGGCGCGGAGGACGGCTGACCACGGAGCGCTCGGACGGACAGTTTATCTCCACGGTGTGGCTTGGTGCGGCGGAGTGAGCAAACACGCGGATAAAAAAGCATTCTCCCTTCGATCAGGGAGAATGCTTTTTTCTTTTACAGCAGGCTGGCCAGATAATCCATATATGCCTCCCGCGTTCTTTTGCGGTATGCCTGGCTGACGGGTGTCCGGCTGCCGTTTTTCAGGTACATCCAGTCGGAGTCCATCTGTGCCACCTGCGCCATATTGACCAGAAAGCTCTTGTGGCACTGAACGAACGCCATCCCCAGCTGCGGCAGTATCTGCGACAAGGGCATATAGGTCTCTACCGTTCCGTGGGCCGTATGCAGCCGCGCCAGCCTTCGGTCGCTTTCCACGTAGTGGATGTGGGCGGTGGAGAGAGAAATGATCCGACCGTTTGACCGGACGGCGATGGTCCGGCTGGCCCGTTCGGACAGCTTTGCCATCGCCTTGTCCAGCGCGTCGAACAATTCCTGCTGACGCAGGGGTTTGGTCAGAAAGTAAATGTGCTCGGTCTGATACACCATTGTGCAGAATTGGAGCGGATACCCGGTGATGTAGATGACCTGTGTGCCGCTTCCATCGGAAAGCATCTCCCGCACCAGCTGGATGCCCGTGCCCTCTCCCTCGCCCAGATCGATATCGGCGAGAAGAATATCCGCAGACGCGGCCTGAAGAAGACACCGCAGCTCCTCCGCCGTGGCGGCGCACCGCAGCTCCAGCCGGTCTGCCCGCGGCCACGCCGCCAGCCGCGACAGCAGCTCGTCTCTGTGAGAGGAGCGATCCTCCAGTATGACTGCCTGTACCATAGAAGCTCTCCTCCCGCTGTTATTCAACCTGATTGTAACATATCGCTTTTGGGCAGGCAAGGGCCGCCGGGGGAAATCTGCCGATTTTGAGGGAAAGGATATGAATTATTACATTTTTCATGTTGATCCTTACATGTATATTGTTTCTCCCCGTATGCGTCCGATATAATTTTTCAGAAAGATCGTGTGTGGGGGATACCCTCCATCTAAACAAGGAGGTCGGATATGAAAGTTTCAAACGGGGAACAGCTCAAGCAGGATCTTGCTCTGCGTCAGGCGCTGCTGGAGATCCTGCCGGATCTGGCTCTGAAAAACGGCATCAGCCCATCCGTCACGGAAGCAATGGCCGGAAGATTGCAGCTGCCCTCCCTGGATCCGGCGTTAGTCCCGGAAGATACTCTCCCGCCGGAAGACGCTTCTTCTGATGGGGGCGAGCCGGAGGAAGCTCTTCTGGAGGAGCTGCTTCCCCCACCGCAGGGAGTGGAGCGCTTCGAGGCGCAGCTCGCCTCCATTTCGGAGCAGCTGCGGCAGCTTGCGGAGGTGGAGGACGCGGGACAGAAGGAGCTTGCCGCGCTGCGCCGGGAGCTGGAGGGCTTTGCCGCCGGGGAAAAGCAGGCAGCCGCCGACCGTGTGCTGCTTTCGGTCATCCGGGTGCTGGATGCCATCGAAGCTGCCCTCCGCCCGGAGGACGAGGAGCGCATTGCGTATCTCTGTGAGCATGGCGGCGGGAACGGCGCCGCCATGGCACAGCGCTATCGGACGGAGCTGCAGGGCGTGCGGCAGGACTTGCTGGAGCTTCTGTATCAGAATGACACAGAGCCGTTTACCTGTGGCGGCGATACCGTCGATCCCCGTCGGCAGCAGGTGTTGGCAAGCAAAACCGCCGCCTATTCCACTCCGGAGGGCGGCATGATGGTAGAAAGCCGCCGCCCCGGCTATGCCCGGGGGGAGCGGATCCTCCGCCGGGAGCAGGTCTATGCCATCCAGATCCTTCCCACCTGGATGAAGGAGGAGCTTTCCGACGGCCAGCATGAGCCGCCGTCACCAATGTAAAATACGCTGATCGAGTCAAAGCGATCGCTATGAGAGGAGAAATGGATATGGAACTTATTCTTGGTATCGACCTCGGCACCACCTATTCCTGCGTCGCGTGGGTGGACGAGACCGGCAAGCCCCAGATCATCAAAAATAAGGAGGGCTTTCTGACCACACCCTCCGTGGTATTCTTCCGCAGCAAGACGGAGCAGGAGGTCGGCGACGCCGCCAAGCAGTATGCGGTCATGTATCCGGACCGCGTTGTTTCGCAGATCAAGCGCCACATGGGCGAGGCCGGCTACAGCGTCTTTATGGACGGGGCCGATCTTCGCCCCGAGGAGATCTCCGCCCACATCCTGCGTAAGCTGGTCCAGGACGCGGTCACCACCCTGCGGGAGGAGGGCGCGATCCCTGCCGATGAGCCCGAACGCATCGCCGCCGTCATCACCTGCCCTGCCTACTTTGGCGCGGGAGAACGCCATGCCACCCGCACCGCCGGGGAGCTGGCCGGCCTTCGCCTGCTGGCAGAGCCGGTCAATGAGCCGACCGCGGCTGCCACCCTGTTCGGCGTGCTGCAGCAGGGCGACACCCGCAATGTTCTGGTATACGACTTGGGCGGCGGCACCTTTGACGTCACCATCATCCATGTGGAGCCCGGTCTGATCGATGTCGTCTGCACCGGCGGCGATCACCACCGCGGCGGCGTTGACTGGGACAAGGCGCTGATGGAGCTTGCGCTGCAAAAGGCGGAGGCTCAGGGGATCTGCTCTGCCGACGAGGTCTATGACGATCCGGAAGCCCTTCAGGAACTGACCCTTTCCGCCGAGGAGGCCAAGATCAACCTTTCCGCCAGGGAGCGTGCCATGCTCCGCTTTACCTGCGGTGGCAGGACAGCCCGCATCGAGGTCACCCGCAAGGAATTTGAGGATGCCACCGCCGACCTCCTGCAGGACACCCTGCGGCTGACCGACGATATGCTGGCTGTGGCAGCCAAAAAGGGCTATCCCCTTTCCTCCATCGACGAGCTGCTGCTGGTGGGCGGATCTACCGCTATGCCGCAGGTCGTGCAGGCACTCCAGCAGAAGTACGGAAAGACGCCCCGCAGCTTTGACCCCGCCGGTGCTGTGGCAAAGGGCGCGGCGCTCCTTGCCCAAAGGGCCGCCGCCGAGGAAGCAAAGGGCTCCTCCGATGGGGACGCGCCCATAGGGCGGATCGGGGATGTGAAGGTCCATAATGTTTCCAGCCGGAGCTATGGCGTCAACGCCTTTGACATGAAGGACGATGTCGAAAAGCTGTTTATCATCATTCCCCGGAATGCCACTCTCCCGGCGGAGGGACACAACCGCTTCAACCCGCGGTCCGACAACCAGCGCAGCTGCCGCTTCGCCGTGATGGAGAGCCTGAGCCATCAGGAGATCGCCCCGATGAGCGAGGGGAAGGAGCTGGGCGAGGCGCTGCTGGAGCTGCCCTCGGGCTGCACCCGCAGCACCGTCATCGATGTGACCATGAAGCTGACAGAGGGCGGGCTGCTGGAGCTGTATGCCATCGAAAGGGACGCAGGCCGGGAGGTCCACGCGGAGTTCCATGTGGCGGGCGGCATGAGCGAGCAGGAGCTGGCGGAAGCGACCGACCGTATCAGCCATTCCACCGTGGAGTAATGATCTATGAACGAAACCCGTCCGAATTTTATTCTGCTTCTGAAGCTAGATCTGAGCGGCCCCATCACCGATGATGCGGTAGAGGAAGCCATCAGCCGCTTCAAAACACAGCTTACCCTTGATGAAAAGAATCCCCGCCGCGCCGCCGATGCCGCTGAGCGGCGGCGGCTGCTGACGGAGCTGCAGCGGGTCATGCGGGATCCCTCCCTGCGGGAGAGGGAGATAGCGGCGGCGCACACCGCGCTGAAAAGCGCAGCCGACGATGCGTTTGCCGAGGCGCAGGTCTACGCGGCCAAGGGCTTTCTGACGCCAAAGGAGTTCGAGGCGCTGGCGGATCGCTACGCCTCCCGCGGCATTTCGCGGCAGGCGCTGGAGAAGCTCTGCTCCCGCATCCGGATCCAGGAGCAGCCGGATGCTCCTGTCAAGGAGGAATCCATTTCCCCCGACCTGCGGGAAGCGCTGGAGCGATGGCTGGAGGAACAGAATTTCCCCTTTTATAGCCTCTATGATTTTCTCGGGGTCGAGCCGCCCTGCACGCAGGAGGTCTTGCTCTCCCGCGTAGAGCAGAAGGAGCGGGAGATCCTCCGCGCTGTTGACCCAACGCAGGAGCTGCTGGCCCAGCGCCCGCTCTGCGCCCTCTGCCGCAGGATCTTTGAGGATGAAGACGGCGTCAGGCGCTATAACAACTATTTTAACGGACACCCCCTCCCCCGGCTCTCCCTCATGATATGCCGGCAGGGAATGACAAACGGGGGTTTTGTCTCCGCCGCCATGCGGCAGAGCTTTATTCAGTATGCCATGCAGCAGGAAAAGCTGACCGAGGAGCAGGCGGCCTATCTTGTGGATCGGGTCTGCCGCGCCGAGGGCTTTCGGGTGGAGCTTCCGGCTCCGACACCCGCGCCCCAGCCGAGCCCCGCGCCCACGCCGCCTCCCGCGCCCACGCCGCCTCCCGCGCCCACGCCGCCTCCTGCGCCAAAGCCGGTGACGCCGCCGGAGCCGAAGCCTGCGCCGGCCCCTGCTCCGCCCCCGCCGCCGGCCGAGGAGTTCAATGAAGACGATCTGCCGGAGATCCCTACCCTAAAGTTCGGCCAGCTGCCGGAGATGCCAAAACTCACCTTTCCCTGCTCAAGCGAGAGCGATCATTACATTGACCGGATGATCGATGCCATGCAGCGGCAGAGCGACGAGCCGCAGGAGGTAAAAAAGGGGCTTCGGCACTTGCAGGAGAATTACTCCTTCTCACCCAAGGTGCAGATGCTGCTGCTCTCTTTCGAGGCGGGCTGCGGCACCAATATGGAAGAGCTTTATCTCTCCGGCACCGATATCACCAAATGCCCCAGTTGGCAGGGGGCGTACGCCGCCAATCCATGGAACAGGGAATTTCTGCTCCTTGCGGCGGCCTATTCCCGCTGTAATGCACGGGGGAAAATGCTCTGCATTCCGACTGCCCTGGCTGTCACCGCCTTTTATGCGGCGCTGTTCTGGCTGCGTGTCCTCCCCCGCACGGAGGAATGGATGATGAACATCAACGAATCCTTCCTGTATACGGTGGCGTATTTGTTTCCGATCCTGCCGCACTCGCTGTCCATGGGGCTTTGCAGCCGGCTCGATCGCCAGAGCGGACCGCTGCCGAATATCCTGCGTTTTGTATACTGCGGGGGCTTGTGGGGCTTCGCCGCGTATCACGGCTTCAGCTCCCAGACGTCCTTCTCCTTCGGCTGGGTCGTCGGCTTTCTGGCGTTTCTCATTTTCTTCGCGGCATTTGCGTTCACCTTCGCGTGGCCGGGGTTATTCGTCTCCGGCAAGAGCCTCATCGCTGTTCCGCGCCGCAGTCAGATGATGGCACTCATCGGCATCGTCCTGCTGAGCGTTCTGGCGTTTTTTCTCACGGAAAGCGTCCTGCTTGCTTTCCCCATACCGGTGCTGATCGCGGTACTGATCCTGTCAGTCGTCACCGGGATCATGGCGTTCAGCGTGCAGTTTCTTTTGGTGCTGCCCTATGTCATTCTCGTGATTGGCTGCGTTTCTGAACTCGTAAAAATTCTGAGATAGTAAAAATCAACGGAAAGGAGATCCCGCTATGTCTGATTTTCGCTGCCCTTACTACTATTGGGACGGAGACTGGAAGTGTGAAAAAAGCTCTGACCAAAAAGCCACCCACTACGACTTTGATACCTATTGCACCAGCGAGGAAAACTGCAAAAACTGCCCGAATTATTATCGGTAAGGCTTCTCTGGGATAGGGCAGAGCTAATGCAGATCAGCACTCCCTCCATATGGAGGGACACCCCACGGCGTGGGATGCCATAATCAAAGAAAACAGCCAGCACGGCGTGAGAGCTTCTGGGAAGATCGAAGCTGGAGGAAAGGCGGGTGTGGCGTGTA
>CAKUHX010000072.1 GCA_934659475.1 uncultured Oscillospiraceae bacterium | reverse complement strand
GACAGTGCCATCACCTATTTGGTGCGGGCCTGGGTGGACAGCAAGGACTACTGGCCCACCTTCTACGGCCTGCAGGAGGCGGTGCGGGAGACCTTTGCCGCCCACGGGGTGGAGATGACCTATAACCACCTGAACGTCCATATGATCAAGGACTGACCGGCTGGCCGGAACGATACCAAAAAACGGCGCGTCACGCGCCGTTTTTTGCCGGTCCGTCCGGGTATTCAAGCCCATGGAGAAAGCCGTCCAGCCGGGGGGAGAGGATCTCGCCCCCCACCACGGTGTTCCGGCAGATCAGGAGGTCGGCCTGTACGCCCTCCTCCCCTGTGGGATAGTTGGTCACTTGATAGGTGTACCGCTTGACCCGCTTACCCGCGTATTTGGCCAGGTCGAAGCCCTGCTGGGTCTGCATGGCCAGATACTCCTGGTAGCTGTCGTCCATCTCCCCGGGGATCAGCAGCTCCTGCACGCTCAGGGGTTCGGGCTTTACCTGCCAGCCCCACTCCTCCAGATAGGCCACCCGGTCCTCTCCGTTTTTGATCCCTTTGGGGTCGGGGCGGGCGGGGGCGGAGGCCGGGCTGGCGCCGCCGCGGTCCACCGTGAGGAAAAGAGCCAGGGCACAGCACAGGGCGGCGGCCAGAAGGGCCCCGCGGAAGATCTTCCGCCGGGGCATCTTTGCAGTCAGGATCAGCATGAGGATCGCTCCTTTCCGGAGATGATTTTGCTCTACTCTATGCCCCGGCGTGGGCGCTTATGCACAGAAAGGGTGTCGTTTATGGCGTTGGAGCGGCTGGACAAGCTGCTGTCCTCCACCGGCCGGTGGAGCCGGAAGGAGCTGCGGGACATGGCCCGGCAGGGGCGGATCGTCGCGGATGGGGCCGTGGTCCGCAAGCCGGAGGAGAAATTCGACCCCGCACTGACGTCCATCCTGGTGGACGGGCAGCGGGTGGACTGCGCCCCCTTCGTCTATGTGATGCTCCACAAGCCCGCGGGGCTTTTGTCCGCCACCGAGGACCGCAGACAGAGGACCGTGCTGGACCTGCTGCCGGAGCACCTGCGCCGCCGGGGCCTGTTCCCTGTGGGACGGCTGGACAAGGACACGGAGGGCCTTCTGCTGCTCACCGACGACGGCCCCCTGGCCCACGACCTGCTCTCTCCAAAGAAGCATGTGGATAAGGTGTACTTTGCCCGGGTGGAGGGAAAGCTGACCCGGGAGGACATGGAAGCGCTGGGCCGTGGGCTGACCCTGGGGGACGGCCTGGAGTGCCTGCCCGCCGGCCTTGAGATACTGGGGGAGGGGGACAGCTGCCGCATCACCCTGCGGGAGGGGAAATACCATCAGGTGAAGCGGATGCTGGCCGCCCGGGGCAAGCCGGTGACCTATCTGAAGCGGCTGTCTATGGGGGCGGTGGAGCTGGATCCCGGCCTGGCCCCCGGCCAGTGGCGGCTGCTGACGGCGGCGGAGACTGAAAAGCTGAGGAGCGGCGGACGGATGTAAAACCTGTTCGGCGTTTTTCACAAAAAAATCAAAAAAACCTCTTGCCAAAAACGGGGGAGACCCGTTATAATAGGGGCAAAGATTCAGTATTTGGAGGGATCGACATGTCCAGCAGAATGTTTCAGGGCGTTGTATTACAGATGAAGGACAGTATCGACCGTGTAGTAGGCGTGATCGACGCCGAGGGCTGTGTGGTGGCCTGCAGCGACCTGGCCAGCATCGGCGAGGTGTGGTCCAGCGCGGTGTTCGCGCTCAACAGTGCCGAAGGCGGCCCCGTCTGCTGCGAGGGAAAGACCTTCCGTGCCCTGTCCGGCCACGGGATGCAGCTGGATTACGCGGCCTTTGTCAAGGGCGAGGACGAGATGGCCAACGCTCTGTGCGCCATGGCGGTGGTGGCCTTCAACGGCACCAAGGCCTATTATGAGGAGAAGCACGACAAGGCCACCTTTGTAAAGAACATCATCTCCGATAACATCCTGCTGGGTGACATCTACACCCAGGCGAAGGAACTGCACTTCCTGTCCGAGGCGCCCCGGGCCGCCCTTCTGGTGCGCCAGCTCAGCGGCACCGATGTGAGCACGGTGGACGTGATCCAGAGCCTGTTCCCCGACCGTCAGGCCGATTTTGTCATCTCCATCAACGAGACCGACGTGGCCCTGATCAAGCAGCTGCCCGAGGGGGCGGACGCCAAGGAGCTGATCCGGATCGCCAAGCAGATCGCCGCCGCCGTGCAGCAGGAACTGGGCGTGAAGGTAGTCATCGGCATCAGCACTGTGGTCAACCACATCCGCGATCTGGCCCGGGCCTATAAAGAGGCCGGCGTGGCCATCGACGTGGGCAAGGTGTTCGACACCGAAAAGACCGTGATCAACTATGAGAATCTGGGCATCGGCCGTCTGATCTATCAGCTGCCCACCGTCCTGTGCCAGATGTTCCTGCAGGAGGTCTTTAAGAAGAACCCCATCGACGCTCTGGATCAGGAGACCCTGCTGACCATCAACAAGTTCTTCGAGAACAACCTGAACGTGTCCGAGACGGCCCGGAAGCTCTTTGTCCACCGGAACACCCTGGTCTACCGGCTGGAGAAGATCAAGAAGCTCACCGGTCTGGATCTGCGGGAGTTCGACGACGCCATCACCTTCAAGGTGGCACTGATGGTCAAGAAGTACCTGATCTCCCGGGGCATCGAGTCCTGAATCTGATCGTTCATCAGCGCCCCTCTGCGAAAGCAGGGGGGCGCTTTTTTGTGCGGATGCGCAAAGGAAAGACCGGGAAGATCTGCCGGTTCGCCTTATCTCCTATTGACAAGGTAGGAGTTAGGGAGTATGATGTCCTATAGAAACGATAGGAATTAAAACAGAAAGGCGCTGAAGCGTATGATGATCTCATCCAAAGGCCGCTATGCCCTCCGGGTGATGCTGGAACTTGCGGAGCACCGGGACGAGGGCTATATCCGTCTGAGCGATATTGCCCGTCGGCAGGAGATCTCCCGCAAGTATCTGGAGAGCATCATGGCAGAGCTGTGCCGGGCCGGCCTGGTGGACAGTGCCCTGGGCAAGACGGGGGGCTACCGCCTGACCCGGCAGCCCGGGGAGTACAGGGTGGGGGAGATCCTCACCGCGGCGGAGGGGGAGTTGGTGCCCGTCTCCTGCCAGGCCATGGACGGCGGCCAGTGCGACCGCATGGGCATGTGTTACACCCTTCCGTTCTGGAAGGGCTTGGAGAACCGCATCACCGAATATGTCAACAGTTATACCCTTCAGGATCTTCTGGATCTGAAGCCTGATCAAAGTGAAGCGGTCTGCGGGTGTCAGACCGACAGCGAAAAAGAAGGAGCGTCCCTATGAAAAACAAAAACCTGCTGGAGATCAAGGATCTGCACGTCAATGTGGAGGACAAGGAGATCCTCCACGGCGTGGAGCTGAATGTAGGCCATGACGAGGTCCATGTGCTCATGGGCCCCAACGGTACGGGCAAGTCCACCCTGGGTTATGCCATCACCGGCAACCCCGCCTATACCGTCACCGGGGGACAGATCGTCTTTGACGGCGAGGACATTACCGGGCTGCCCGTGAACGAGCGGGCCAAGAAGGGCATCTTCCTGTCCTTCCAGAACCCCCTGGAGGTGCCCGGGGTCACCTTGAGTGCCTTTATCCGCAGCGCCCTGGAGCAGAAAACGGGCAGCCGCCTGCGCCTGTGGGACTTCAAGAAGAAGCTGGCCGAGACCATGAAGCTGCTGAACATGGACGAGAGCTACGCCGAGCGCGACCTGAACGTGGGCTTCTCTGGCGGTGAAAAGAAGAAGGCGGAGATCCTCCAGATGCTCATGCTGGAGCCCAAGCTGGCTATCCTGGACGAGACCGACTCCGGCCTGGACGTGGACGCGGTGCGCACCGTGTCCGAGGGGGTGCGCCTGTTCCGGGAGCGCACCCACGGCTCCCTGCTCATCATCACCCATTCCACCCGCATCCTGGAGGCCCTCCATGTGGATGCAGCCCATGTGATGGAGAACGGCGTCATCGTGAAAAACGGCGGGGCCGAACTGGTGGAGCAGATCAACGAGAACGGCTTCGGCGCCCTGAAGGCCGTGTGAGACGGAGGTCAGAGCATGGCGGAAAGCAAAGAGAAAACCTATGTAGAGGACGTAGACCGCAGCGTCTATGACATCCGGGACGAGGAGCACGACGCCTACCGCATGGAGGAGGGCCTGACCCCCGCCATCGTGGACAGGCTGTCCAAGGAGAAGAACGACCCCGTCTGGATGCAGCAGTTCCGGCTGCAGTCCCTCCAGATCTATAACGAGCTGCCCCTGCCCAACTGGGGGCCGTCCATCGAGGGGCTGGATATGGCCCAGATCGCCACTTACGTCCGCCCCAACACCAAGATGCAGAACGACTGGGAGAATGTGCCCCAGGACATCAAGGACACCTTCGAACGCCTGGGCATCCCTCAGGCGGAGCGGAAGTCCCTGGCCGGTGTGGGCGCCCAGTATGACTCCGAGCTGGTGTATCACAACGTGAAGGACTCCGTGGCCGCAGAGGGCGTGGTGTATACCGACATGGAGAGCGCCCTCCACGGGGAGTACGCCGACATGGTGAAAAAGTACTTCATGAAACTGGTCACCCCCCGGGACCACAAGTTTGCCGCCCTTCACGGGGCGGTGTGGTCCGGAGGCTCCTTCGTTTATGTGCCCAAGGGGGTGCATCTCTCCATCCCCCTGCAGTCCTACTTCCGGCTGAACGCCAAGGGGGCCGGCCAGTTTGAGCACACCCTGATCATCGTGGACGAGGGGGCCAGCCTCCACTTCATCGAGGGCTGCTCCGCCCCCAAGTACAATGTGGCCAACCTCCACGCCGGCTGTGTGGAGCTGTACGTGAAGAAGGGCGCCAAGCTGCGCTACTCCACCATCGAGAACTGGTCCAAGAACATGTATAACCTGAACACCAAGCGGGCCCTGGTGGAGGAGGGCGGCACCATCGAGTGGGTGTCCGGCTCCTTCGGCTCCCATGTGGGCTGTCTGTACCCCATGAGCGTGCTGAAGGGGGACAACTCCCGCATGGAGTTCACCGGCGTCACCTTTGCCGGAGCGGGACAGGACTTGGACACCGGCGCCAAGGTGGTGCACATCGGCAAGAACACCAGCAGCTATATGAACACCCGGTCCATCAGCAAGAGCGGCGGCATCAGCACCTTCCGCAGCAGCGTGGTGGTGGAGAAGGGGGCAAAGGGGGCCAAGTCCGCCGTGTCCTGCCAGTCCCTGATGCTGGACTCGGTCTCCCGGTCTGACACCATCCCCGCCATGGACATCCGGACCCGGGATGCCGCTATCGGCCACGAGGCCAAGATCGGCGCCATCAGCAACGAGGCGGTGTTCTATCTCATGAGCCGCGGCATGAGCGAAGAGGATGCCCGCGCTCTCATCGTCAGCGGCTTTGCGGATAACGTGTCCAAGGAGCTGCCTCTGGAGTACGCCGTGGAGATGAACAACCTGATCCGCCTGGAGATGAAGGGCAGCATCGGCTGAGGGGAAAGGAGCAAGCTATATGGATACGATCATAGTCAATCAGCTCCCCACGCCCACGTGGAACCGCTTGGGGGTCAACGGGACCGCCCTGGCCTGGGACGAGCAGAACAGCCGGAAATTGGAGGAGGAGCGCTGCCATGCCGCCGCCGGAGAGGAGAAGACCCTCCGCGTGGCGGAGAGCGGCCAGGGGGAGTACAGCGAAAAGACCGTGACCGTGCAGGCTCAGGCCGGCAGCAGCGTCACAGTGTATGAGGATCTGCGGGCCGCCCGGAACCTGTTGGTGCGCACGCAGCTGGAGGCGGGAGAAAACGCCCGCATCCGCCTGGTGCAGCTGCTGGCCACGGAGGAGGGCGCCGTCCTGCGCAGCGAGGTGAGCGGCAGCTGCGGTGAAAATGGCAGCGTGGAGCTGCTCCAGGTCATGCTGGGCCGGGGCGATGTATACGCCGACAGCCGCTTTGTTTTGAAGGGGGACAGCTCCGCCCTGAAGGCCGATCTGGGCTATCTGGGTCAGAAACGCCAGACAGTGGACATCGACCTGGCGGTGGATCACTACGGGGAAAAGACCAACAGCCAGATCAATGCCGCCGGGGCCCTGAAGGATGCCGCGAAGAAGATCTTCCGGGGCACCATCGACTTTAAGACGGGCTCATCCGACTCCGTAGGCAGCGAGCAGGAGACCGTGCTCATGCTGGGGGAGGACGCGGTGAACAAGACCGTCCCCCTGATCCTGTGTGCCGAGGAGAATGTGGAGGGCACCCACGGGGCCACCATCGGCGAGCTGGATGACGACACCCTGTTCTACTTTGAGAGCCGGGGCATCGACCGCCAGACGGCGGAGAACATCCTGGCCCGGGCGTCCATCGAGCGCCTGGCCCGGGCCGTGGGCGACCGGGAGCTGGAAGAGAAGATCATCGACGGACTGAATGAGGAGCTGTAATATGGAACGCGATCACAGAAGAGATTTTCCCCTGCTGATGAATACGGACGTGGCCTATCTGGACAGCGCCGCCACCGCCCAGCGCCCCCGGTGCGTGCTGGACGCGGAGGAGAAGTTCTATACCACCTGCAACGCCAACCCCCTGCGGGGACTGTACCCCCTGAGCATCGCGGCCACGGACGCCTATGAGAACGCCCGGGAGGCGGTGCGGAAGTTCCTGAACGCCGCCAGCGCGAAGGAGATCATTTTCACCCGCAACACCAGCGAGAGCCTGAACCTGGTGGCCTACAGCTACGGCCTGTCCAACGTAAAGGCGGGGGACGAGGTGGTGGTGTCCATCATGGAGCACCACAGCGATCTGCTGCCCTGGCAGATGGTGTGCCGCCAGACCGGCGCCAAGCTGCGCTTTATTGAGTGCGAGCCGGACGGCAGCGTGGACCTGAACAAGGTGGAGCCCCTGATCGGCAGCCGCACCAAGGTCGTGGCCATGACCCAGGTATCCAACGTGCTGGGCCGGGAGAACCCCATCCGCCAGGTGGCGGAGCTGGCCCACCGGGCGGGGGCTGTAATGGTGGTGGACGGTGCCCAGAGCACCCCCCATATGCCTGTGGACGTGCAGGCCCTGGGGGCGGACTTTCTGGCCTTCTCCGGCCACAAGGTCTACGGTCCCATGGGCATCGGAGTCCTGTACGGACGGAAGGAGCTGCTGGAGAAAATGCCCCCCTTCCTCACCGGCGGCGAGATGATCGAATCCGTCACCCGGGAGGGGGCGGTCTACGCGGAGCTGCCCCACAAGTTCGAGGCGGGCACCGTCAACGCTGCAGGGGCCGCGGGGCTCCACGCAGCCCTGGACTATATGGCTCAGGTGGGCTTTGGGACCATGCAGCGGCGTGAGCTGGAGCTGACCCGCCGGGCCATGGAAGGCATGAAGCAGATCCCCTATGTGCACATCCTGGGTTCTGACGAGCCGGAGGAGCACCACGGCATCATAACCTTCACCGTGGATGGGGTCCATCCCCACGACATTGGCCAGATCCTGGCTGCCGATGGGGTGAACATCCGGGCGGGCCACCACTGCGCCCAGCCCCTGCTGGCCTATCTGGGGCACCCCTCTACCGCCCGGGCCAGCATCGCCTTCTATAATACGGAGGAGGAGATCGACCGCCTGTTGGCCAGCGTCTCCACCCTGAGGGAGCGGATGGGATATGGAAAATAGAAGCTTTTATAACGAGATCCTGACCGAGCACAACATCCACCCGGAGTTCAAACACGACCTGCCCGACGCGGACATCGTGCTGGAGGGGGTCAACCCCAGCTGCGGTGATGACATCTACCTGAAGCTGAAGCTGGACGGAGACACCATTGCCGACGGCGCCTTTGTGGGGGACGGCTGCGCCATCTCCC
>CAKUHX010000071.1 GCA_934659475.1 uncultured Oscillospiraceae bacterium | reverse complement strand
TGAACTTCTTCCCCGGGGCGCACAGGGTGTCGCCGATGGAGAAGATACCCGGGTCGAACACGCCGATGATGTCCCCGGCATAGGCCTCCTCGATGATCTCCCGCTCCGCGGCCATCAACTGCTGGGGCCGGGACAGGCGGATCTTCTTGCCCTCCTGCACATGGTAGACCTCTTTGTCCGCCTCGAACTTACCGGAGACGATGCGCATAAAGGCGATGCGGTCCCGGTGGGCCTTGTTCATGTTGGCCTGGATCTTGAAAACGAAGGCGGAGAAGTCGTCATCAAAGCTGTCGATGACCTCGTCCCCGGCCTTTCTGGGCAGGGGGGCAGTGGTCATGCGGAGGAACTCCTCCAGGAAGGGTTCTACACCGAAGTTGGTCAGGGCGGAGCCGAAGAACACGGGGGACAGCTTGCCGTGACGCACCCGGTCCAGGTCAAAGTCACAGGAGGCGCCGTCCAGCAGCTCGATCTCGTCCACCAGCTGGTCCCGCTTGCCCTGCCCGATCAGGCCGGCCAAAGCGGGGTCGTCGGGCTCGATCACCGTTGCGGTAGCCGCCTTGGCGTTGGTGTTGGACGTAAAGTGGATGACCTTGCGGTCCTGCCGGTCATAGACGCCCTGAAACTCCTTGCCGCAGCCGATGGGCCAGTTCATGGCATAGGTGTCGATGCCCAACTCGTGCTCCAGCTCCTGACACAGCTCGAAGGGATCCCGGGCCTCCCGGTCCATCTTGTTGATGAAGGTAAAAATGGGGATGTCCCGCATGGCGCACACCTTGAACAGCTTCCGGGTCTGGGCCTCCACGCCCTTGGCGCCGTCGATGACCATGACGGCGGAGTCCGCCGCCATCAGGGTGCGGTAGGTGTCCTCGGAGAAGTCCTGATGGCCCGGTGTGTCCAGAATGTTGATGCAGAAGCCCTCATACTGGAACTGCATCACCGAGGAGGTGACGGAGATGCCGCGCTGCTTTTCGATCTCCATCCAGTCGGAGGTGGCGGCCCGGGTGTTCTTCTTGCCCTTCACCTGCCCGGCCTGGGCGATGGCCCCGCCGTACAGCAGGAACTTTTCCGTCAGCGTGGTCTTACCGGCATCGGGGTGAGAGATGATGGCAAAGGTGCGCCGGCGCTTGATCTCGGCTTCATATTTCGACATAGGGGGTCTCCTTCTCAAACAGTAATAGATAGAAAGAAGCGCACGGTCCGCTTCTGCAAAAACTGGTCAACTGAAATATTGTATCACGCATATTCCACTCTTATCAAGGGGCCAGCGGAGTTTTTTGGACGAAAAACGCCAAACGCCGCCGCGGGAAGTCCCGCGGCGGCGTGATAGGGCATTTTACTGCTCCGGGCCGTCCCAGCCGTTCTCACCGTGCTCATACACCGGGGGCGGGCACTGGGCCAGCTGAGTGCGCAGCCGGTAGAAGCGGGCTGCGGCCACATTGGTATATGGCGTGAGCCACAGGTCCAGGGGCAGGGGCAGCAGGGTAACGGCCAGCTCCGCCGCGGGCACAGCCAGCACCATTCCCACGGCGGCCAGGATGCCCCCGCCGCGGACGGTCGCCCACACGGAGGACAGCTCCACCAGCCCTGCGAAGCCCACCAGAACGATGGCCAGCACCATCAGCGCCACCTCCAGCAGATACCACCCCACGAAGGACAGCTGCAGCTGGAACAGACGGCCCTTCCAGCCCCGCATCAGCGCCACGCTGTCCCGGATGGCCTGCCTGACGCTGCGCGCCTCCTCGGGCTGGTCGATATACAGATAGCGGGCCAGGGCATAGCGCAGGTTAATGACATAGCAGGCTCCGATGCTCAGCAGCAGAGTCAGGAAAAACACGGTGCTGACGCTGCCGGACCAGAAGAACATCATCCCCATCAGCAGTGAGACGGGCACCGACACCACCAGGCTCCACAGCACCATCCGCGCCGCCAGATCCAGCTCCAGCAGCAAAACGCCGGTCACCATGGAAAAGCCGTTGAACAGGGTGTGGATACTGGGGGCGTCCTCCCCCCGCAGTCCATCGGAGCAGTCCAGCGCCCACCATTTAAAGCCAAAGGCGATGACCCAAGTGAACAGGGTCATCAGGATGGTCAAAAACAGGCCGGGGCCGTTGAGGTCTCCGCTTGCGGTCACGGCGGGGCGCAGTCCGGTCACCGCATCGGGGATCAGGCTGGTGAGCACCAGGACCACCAAGGCGACCATCCAGAAGGAGGGCCTGGTCTGGCCCATCTGCTCCCGGGCATGGCGGCGCACCGCGGCGGGCTGGGTGGCCTGCATGAGCTGCTGATAGTTTTCTGTCATTGAGGTCGTTTCCTTTCTGTCGCTGGAAGATCAGGCTGCGCTCAGCCCTGCCACTTGTCCATGATCTGCCGGATCTGGTCGGCCAGACGGGCCAGGTCCCTGTTGGGCAGGCCGCGGCTGGCGGCCACCAGACGCTCCAGATCCTTGGACACGTCCTGCAGCCGCTGATAGGCGGGAGAGGCCGGGGCCGTGGCGGGGCCAGTGGTCTTCTTCGTCTCGATGACCACGCCCTCGGCCAGCATCTTATTGGCGGCCAGGTCGTAGACCTCCTCATACAGGGGGGCGTGGGCGCTCATGCCCATGTCCTGCAGCGTAGCGGCGAAATGCTCGGTCACGGGGCTGTCCCCGTGTACCACGAACACGTGCGTCGGCGCGGGGGCGAAGTGGCGCACCCAGGCGATCAGATGGTCCCGATCGGCGTGGGAGGACATGCCCTTGAAGTTGACGATGCGGGCCCGGACGGCGATGTCCTCGCCGAAGAGCTTTACGCTCTTGGCCCCCTCCAGCAGGCGGCGGCCCAGGGTGCCCTCTCCCTGATAGCCCACGAACACCACGGCGCACTCGGGGCGCCACAGGTTGTGCTTCAGGTGGTGGCGGATGCGGCCGGCGTCACACATGCCGGAGGCGGAGATGATGACCTTGGGGGTGCGGTCGGCGTTCAGGGCCTTGGACTCCTCAGAGGTCTGGCTGTAAGCCAGGCCGGGGAAGGTGAACAGGTCGTCGCCCCCCTGGAGCACGGCGATGGCCTCCTCATCCAGATAGCCCCGCAGGTCCCCGGCAAAGATCTTGGTGGCCTCTACCGCCAAGGGGCTGTCCACATATACGGCAAAGTTGGGGACGGACTGCACCAGGCGGCGGTTCTTGATCTCCCGGATGAAGTACAGCAGCTCTTGAGTGCGGCCCACGGCGAAGGAGGGGATGATCACGTTGCCCCCCTTGGCAAAGGTCTCGTCGATCAGCTGGGCCAGAGACTCTACATAGCTCTCGGGGATCTCGTGGTCCCGGTCGCCATAGGTGGACTCCATCACCACATAGTCCGCCTGGTCCACCAGTGAGGGGTCCCGGATGATAGGCTGATC
Source organism: uncultured Oscillospiraceae bacterium (assembly GCA_934659475.1). Taxonomy (GTDB): domain Bacteria; phylum Bacillota; class Clostridia; order Oscillospirales; family Oscillospiraceae; genus Lawsonibacter. The sequence continues at coordinate 4,513 of CAKUHX010000071.1, read as the reverse complement.
CGAATTGCCCAAGTCACCGGAGAATACGATCTTCTTGGTCACGTCCCCCTCGGTGGCCCATATCTCGGCGCAGGCTGAGCCCAGCAGGTGGCCCGCGTCTACAAAGCGCACCTTGACCCCCTCGCACACATCGAAGATCTGGCCGTACTCAAAGGTGGTCACCAGCTGCATGGCGGCCTCGGCGTCGGCCACGGTGTAAAGGGGCTCCACCGGCGGGCGGCCGGCGCGCTTGCCCTTCTGGTTCTGCCACTGGGCGTCCCCCTCCTGAATGAAGGCGGAATCCCGCAGCATGATGGACATGAGCTGTCCTGTCAGGCGGGTGGTGAAGATCTGGCCGGAGAAGCCGGACTTTACCAGCAGGGGGATGCGGCCGGTGTGGTCGATGTGGGCATGGGTGACGATGACATAGTCGATCTGGCTGGGCTCGAAGCACAGGGCGTTGTCATCGTGCTCGTCCCGGCCCTGCTGCAGGCCACAGTCGATCAGGATCTTTTTGCCGCCTACCTCAAGGCAGTGGCAGCTTCCGGTAACGGCGTGGGCGGCGCCGAAGAAAGACAGCTTCATAGTGGGACCTCCTAAAATCTGTTTGCTGTTGCTTGGATCGTTGCTCTATTCGGCGGCGTTGGTCATATCGTCCAAAACGTCTCCTTTTCTGACTGTATATGATAGCACATTTTTTGTCTATATGCAAGTGCTCCCGCCGGCCTGCGAAACCGGGCGAAAAAACAGATGCAAACCGCCGGGATCTATGGTACAATAAAGTGACAGCCCGCCCCGCGCCGGGGCGGCTGCAAGCAGTTTTACAACAGGGCGCGGCCCGCCGCCGCGCACCTGGAAGGGGACGGTCGTCATGGAGCTCTCACCGCGGGTGCGGGGCCATATCAGAGAAGCGCTTTCTTTCTTGAAGTGGGTGCTGTACGCCGGGAATATGGGCATTTTTGCCGGCTTTGTCGCCGTGGTCTTTCACAAGGGCATCGACCTGGCCACCGCCCTGCGGGGGCAGTTCCCGTGGATCATCTGGCTGCTGCCTCTGGGGGGCATGGCCATCGTCCTGCTCTACCGTGTGTGCGGCATGGAGAAGGACCGGGGCACCAATCTGGTGCTGGTGGCCATGCGGGACGCGGAGCCCATGCGTCTGCGCACCGCCCCCCTGATCTTTGTCTCCACCATCCTGACCCATCTGGTGGGCGGCTCTGCCGGACGTGAGGGGGCCGCCCTTCAGCTGGGCGGCTCGCTGTCCGCCTGGGTGGGCCGCAGGATCCGCCTGGACGCCAAAGACAGCCGTGTGCTGGTCATGTGCGGCATGGCGGCAGCCTTTTCCGGACTGTTCGGCACCCCCCTGACCGCCGCTGTGTTCGCCATGGAGGTAGTCAGCGTGGGCGTGATGTACTACACCGCCATCGTCCCCTGTCTGGTCTCCTCCCTCACCGCCCTGCTGGTGGCCCGGGCTTTCGGGATGCACCTGGCCCCCAGCTACACGGTAACAGAGTTCATGGAACTGTCCCCCCTGTCCATGGTGCAGGTCATGGCCCTGGGCGTGCTGTGCGCGGTGCTGTCCATCTGGTTCTGCAAGGTGACCCACGCCGCCCCCCATCTGTACCAGCGCATCGCCCCGGACCCGGTGCTGCGGGCCGCCCTGGGGGGCGCTCTGGTGCTGCTGCTGACCCTGCTGGTGGGGGATCAGAGCTATAACGGCGCGGGGGATGGCCTGATCCGGGCCTCCCTGTCCGGGAACGTCCGGCCGGAGGCCTTCCTGCTGAAGATGATCTTCACCGCCCTCACCCTGGGGGCCGGCTTCCGAGGGGGCGAGATCGTCCCTGTCCTCTCCGTGGGCTGCACCTTCGGCGCGGCGGTGTCCCCCCTGCTGTCCATGCCCGCCTCCTTTGCCGGGGCCCTGGCCATGGCGGCCACCTTCTGCGGCGCCACCAACTGCCCCATGACCGCTATCCTGCTGGCCTATGAGCTGTTCGGCGGGCAGTCCCTGCCCCTGTACGCCCTGTGCATCGGGGTCGCCTATATGCTTTCGGGCTACTACGGCCTGTACAGCGAACAGCACATCATCTACTCCAAATTCCGCACTGAGCGCATCGACGCCAGCGCCAAATGACCCCGAAAGGAGCTTTTTATGACCGCCTTTTATCACTTCAATTTCAACGTTCTGGACCTGGAACGCAGCTTGGCCTTCTACCGTCAGGCCCTGGAGCTGTCTGTGGCCCGGGAGAAGGAGGCCGGCGACGGATCCTTCAAGCTGGTCTATCTGCGGGACAAGGAGAACAGCCCCTTCCTGCTGGAGCTGACCTGGCTGCGGGACCGCACCCAGCCCTACGACCTGGGGGAGGAGGAGTTCCATCTGGCCTTCCGCACGGACGAATACGACCGCCTGCACCAGCTGCATCAGGACATGGGCTGCATCTGCTTTGAGAACCCCGCCATGGGCATCTACTTCATCCAGGACCCGGACGGGTACTGGATCGAGATCGTCCCCGACCGCAAGTGAGGCAGCTCCATGGCAAAGAGTGAGAAAAACACCGGCTGGCCGGGCTTCTTCCGGCTGTTCGCCGTTCTGTGCGCCATCCTCTGCCTGCTGGCCCGCCAGGGGGCGGCCCTGTCCGCCGCTACGGCGGGGGATCAGCGGGTGTTCCGCATCTATGTGCTGCTGACCCTGTGGGCGGTGCCCGCCCTGTTCATGCTGTGGGGGATGTCCGCCCTGGAGGACGGCAGGAGCGCCTCACTGTCCGGCATGCTGCTGGGCTATGCCCTGCCCGCGCTGGTCACCCTCATCGTCTGGGGGGCCGTCTATGCCGTGACTGCCCATCTGTTGGGGGGCGGCAGCTTCTCCCTGCCTCTGATCTGGCAGAAGCTGCGGGCCGCCGCCCGGGGCAGCTCCCCCACCTATCTGTCCATGCTGTACAGCCTGATCGGCCTATATTTGGTGCTGCCGGTGCTGCGGCGGTTTACCGCTTCCGCCTCCCGGGGGGAGGTGCTGTGGTTCCTGGCCCTGTGCTTTGTCATCTCGTCCGTCCTGCCCCGGTGGCTGGCCCTGCGGCCCAACGACCTGCTGCCCCTGCTGCTTGACCGGCTGAACGTGCCCATGGTGGCGGGATATGTGGGCTACTTCGTGGGGGGCTGGTACCTGCACCACTATGTGATCAGCCGGGTGTCGGAGTATATTCTGTACATTCTGGGGGTGGCAGGACTGGCCGTGACCCTGATGGCCGACCGCTTTCCTGGCCTGTCTCTGGACACCTATACGGCCCCCGGCGTGGCCTGCACCGCCGCCGCCCTGTGCACCCTGTTCCGCTATGTGCTGGGCATCAGCGAGGAGCGCTCCCGCCGCCGGGCGGTATACAATCTGGGCCGGTACGCCTTCGGCGTCTATCTGGTGCATCAGCTGTGGGTGCTGATCTTCCGGTGGTTCGGGGCCTCTCTGCTGGCCTTTCCGGCGGTGCTGTCCGTGCCCTTCTTCGCCCTGATATACTTTGCCCTGTCTGTGCCCTTCGCCCTGCTTATCGGCCTGATCCCGGGGGTGGGCGGATGGCTGACCTGATATGAGGTTATTTTATGCGTCTTTTTGATACACATGCCCATTATGACGACTCCGCCTTCGATGGCGACCGGACGGCGCTGCTGTCCTCCATGCCGGAGCACGGGGTGGAGCTGATCCTGGATCCCGGCTGTGATCTGTCCTCATCTCAGAAGGCGGTGGAGCTGGCGGAGCAGTTCCCCCATGTCTACGCCGCCGTGGGGGTCCACCCCTCAGAGTGCGCCGGATGGCAGGAAAGCTGGCTGGATGAGCTGCGGCAGCTGGCCGCCTGTCCCAAGGTGCGGGCCATCGGCGAGATCGGCCTGGACTACTACTGGGAGGAAGACCCGCCCCGTCCCCACCAGCAGCAGGTGCTGCACAGGCAGCTGGAGCTGGCCGGGGAGTTGGACCTGCCCGTCATCATCCACGACCGGGAGGCCCATCAGGACTGTCTGAGTATTGTCCGCGCCCACCCCGGCGTCACCGGGGTCTACCACTGCTACTCCGGCAGTCTGGAGGACGCCAGGGTGCTGGTGAAGCTGGGGTGGATGCTCTCCTTCACCGGGGTGATCACCTATAAAAACGCCCGGCGCTCCCACGAGGTGATCCGGTGGCTGCCCATGGACCGTATTATGATCGAGACGGACTCCCCCTATCTCTCCCCCGTGCCCTTCCGTGGCAAGCGCAACGACTCTACCCGTGTCCATCTGGTGGCGGAGACCATCGCCCAGATCAAGGGCATGGACCCGGAGGAGGTGGCCCGGATCACTCTGGAGAACGGCCGACGCTTTTTCCGCATCTGACCACCCCCGCCCGGCCCGCACCGGGCGGAGTTTTTGCCGGTCAGGGCTTGATTTTCCGGGGCGCATCTGGTATCCTAAAGCGTGCTGACAAACAGTCTTTCCCGAATGGGATATGCAGCGGTATCGAAGCGGTCATAACGGGGCTGACTCGAAATCGTGTCGGTCGCTTTCCGGGGTGACCTCGCAA
>CAKUHX010000070.1 GCA_934659475.1 uncultured Oscillospiraceae bacterium | reverse complement strand
TTCGTCGGCGGAGACGACGGGTCGGCGTTCGAGGAATCCTTCGAGGCTCCGGCCGTCGTTCCGGGTGCGCTTTCGGGTCAGAACGGATGGCAGGTGAGCGCGGCTGGCTCGGCGATGGTTCAGGAAGTCCATGCCCGCACCGGCGCCGCCGCCCTCATGGTCCGTAGCGAAGATGAGCCGGATGGCGTATTTGTCGAGCGTTCCGTCACGAATGCGGACAAGATCGTGTGGGTGGATGTCTATCAGGTTGCCGTGTCTGCCGAGACCCCCCGATCTGCTTGGCTGCGACTACAGCGGGGCGTGCCTGTTCGACACGGAGGGGCGGGTGGTGTTCTGTGACGGCGGCTCGTTCGTCACGAATGCGCGGATGAAGGTCGCCCTCGACACATGGCAGCGGATTACGATGCGACTTGACTATGTAGGCAGGGAATGGGACCTTTATGTTGGCGGAGTCCTTGTAGCAAAAGGACTGGGCATGGGGCCTGGCGCGGACTCGTTCCGGGGATTCGGCTTCGTTGGGGACGGCGAGGCGCTTCTGGATGATGTCAGGGTGACCAGGATCCGTCCGCAGGGACTCTCCGCCGATGGCGACCGATTGCCGGACGATTGGGAACTCAGGCATTTCGGGAACCTTGAGCGTACGGGATATGGCGATGCCGATGGGGACGGAGTGCGCGACATCGACGAGTGGAGGGCGGGGACAGACCCCCTGAACCCAGATACGGACGGCGACGGGTTGCCGGACCGATGGGAAATAAGGTGCGGCACGGATCCGAATGACCCGTCCGACGCGCACGCCGACCCGGACGGCGATGGCATGGACAACATGGATGAGTTTCGGTTGGGGACTGATCCCCTCGTCTTCGAGCCGGACGTGCGCCGCCGCCGGGCGGGGCTCTGGGCCGAACGGCTTCCGAACGGAGACTACACGGGGGCGTTCGAGGGCTTCGTCTGGATCCCGGCGGCGGGACTCTACCTGTTCCACCCATCACCGGCATCTGCGGAAGTGTACGTCGACGATTCCCAAGTTTCGGACTCCGGAATCAGGCTATCCGCAGGTTGGCACAGGCTGAGGGTCGTTGCATCCCCGAAGGATGTAGGCTTGGTGTCGCTTGAGTGGTCCGGCCCCGGCTTCGCGCGGCAGCCCGTCCCAGCCGAATCCATCTGCCATATCCCGGCAGACGTGCCGCCGTACGTCGAACTGGAGGCGTCGTACCCTTGGTATGTCGAGGGCGCGACGATCCGCCTGACGGCAGCCGCGATGGATGTCGCCGGATGCGTGGTCGAGACCGACATCGGCCTTTTGGACGGCGAAGCGCTGGCCAAGTCCGCGTCATCGCATACGTACGCGACCGTGGCGAACGCCGCGACGGGCACGTACGCATTCGTCGCGTGGGCGGTCGACGACGGCGGGAACGTGTCCGCGACCTCGCGGCTGGAGGTGGCCGTACTTGCGGCGGACGGCGACCCGGACGGGGACGGGCTCACGAACGCGGAGGAGTTCCTTGCGGGGACAGATCCCTTTTCGGCGGACACGGACGGCGATGGCATCCCCGACATTGATGAGCTGCGCATCGGCACCGATCCGGCAACCGCCGACGCGCAGGACGACCCGGACAACGACGGCCTCCCGAACATCGACGAGTGGCGCCTGGGAACAGATCCCATGAACCCCGACACGGACGGCGACGGGTGTCCCGACGGGCTGGAGGTCCGCAATGTGCACAGCGATCCGCTCGTCGCCGACATCGCGTGGCGGACACCGCTTCAGGTCGGCGAGGCGACGGCAGCAAACGCCGTTCTGTGCACCACGGGAACGTGGCGGACGGAGGACGACGGCGGCATCTACGCGACGGAGCGGGCCGGATCGCTCACGTGGCGGCTCTCGGTTCCCGCGTCGGGTGTGGATGCCCTGGCCTTGCGTCTTGGGCAACACGAGTTCTTCTCACGGTCATCGACGTTTGACGTCTCTCTTTTCGTCGACGGAATTTTTGTCTGTCGCCAAGTTGTCACGGCTCCCTACGGCGACTTGAAGGAAGCCTATTTCTTTCTGCCGGAGGTCTCGCCGGGCGATCACGACTTCCGTCTCGTATGGCATAACTGGGCGCTGAACACGTTTCTCGTCGTCAAGAGTCTGCGTTTCGTGTGTTTCGGGGGGCCGGACGCGGACGGGAACGGGTGTCATGACTGGCGCGACGGACGCGGCGCTCGGTCATCCGGTTTCGAGAATCTGCCCTACGAAAGCTTCGTCTCGCCGCTTTGTGTGGAAGGGCACGACCTGTGGCGCGATGTCCTTGAGGTTTCCGCCGAATCGGCGGAGACGAATGCCGTCTATGCGGTGACGAAGACGGTCGGTGACGGATTCTATGCCGACGTGCCGCTGTCGGAAACTGGTGTCACGCGGATTGCTCTCGTTGATCGTGCGATCTCCAATGCCTTTGATGTTGTTTGGCGCACCTTTGATACTTACGATGGTACCTACCTCACGAACGCTTTAGCTATTCGCCTTGGCGACGCGCTGCGGATCGCCGGCTGCGGGTCACGTGAGAGCGCGGTATCCCTTTCGCGGGCGGATGATACGGGCGAATGGCAGTCGGTGACAAACTGGACGCAGCGTGCGCCGACGCCGTACCGCTTCACGGAGGAAGGGCTGTATCTTGTCTCGGTATCGGCGCCGGGGATCGTGTCCGACACGGACGATTCGCATGCGCTCATTGAGGTCGTCTGTTCGAGATTCCCAATGCGAAATCCGGTTATCATGCAGGATCGGGATTCGGCACTTCCCTGCCCCGACCTTTCGACGCGCAATCTGCTGGAGCATGATTCTGGGCTTCAGGTGATGGCGACGAACCGCGTGGTGGGCGGTGTGGATCTCACGCTGTTCACGTCCTGTGACCGGAATCTCGGACTCGTCTCGCGGTTGGGAGAGGGCGAAGCCGTCTCCGATGCGATCCAGGTCACGCCCATCTGGGCGGACAACGGCTCCTACTACCACGTGGCGAAGACCTATCCCGACGGCTCGCAGCTTGTCGATGTTTCGCTTCTGCTGGGCGCAATGACGGACGAGATGAGTGTGAGGCTCACCATCTTCGTTGCAGGTGTGACCTTTGAGGACGGCACACGCACAAAGACGCTTTTGCCGAGCGATTTCGATGAAAACGGCCATTGTGTCATTCGTTTCATCAAGGCGCGTGGTGTGACGACATCCGTTTGCCATCGTACCGTGATTCGCCAAAACGGCAAGCCGATAAACTGGAATTAACGTGAAAAGGATGCTCAAGATGAAAAAGTTGTTGCAGGGGTGTCGGCTGGCTATGGTTGTGTCGGCGTTTGCATTCGCGTCCGTAGCCTTTGCCGGCGGCAGTACGCAGACGAATCCGCCGTCGGAGTGTAATGCCTCAGACTCGGACTGCGAATGCGAGTCGGGCGAAGGCGCATCAGACGGCTGCATCAAGGTCAGTCTTGATATGGGTAGAACGACACCATGGACGGGTTCCCAGAAGTGCGCCCTTAAGGTGTTCGCCGACGACCAATCCCCGATGGTGTTCACGCCGGACTCGCTCTTCGCCGTGATGGGATATACCTTCAAGCGGATCGGCAACAGGCTTCTTCCCGACGGAGAGACACCGGCCGAGGTCGTTTTCTCCCATCCCGGAGGCGAGGCCGTCCGCTTCGTCTTTGCGGTCGGCGAGTCACTGGGGCGACCGGATCCCGGCATCCACGTGAAAATGGACGAGCGCCTTATGATGGTCGACGCCGCCGGCTGGGCCTGCACGAACGCCCCCGTCTACTACGACCTGTTCGAGAACAACGGCACGGTGCGCCGCTTCCTCGCGACGGACATGACGGGCGCACGCGGCAGGTTGGTGTCCGTAACGGACTCGCGCGGCGTCGTGCAGACTTCGGCGGAGATGGGTGTCGATATTGTCTACGACGCGGATGGCGTGCGCCAGTTCCTGACGCCATCGCGCCTTGCGGATGTACAGGTCTTGGAGGGCGGATACGAGGTGTCCGTCTATCCGGTCGGCGACGCTCTACCCGCACGGGACGCCACGACGGGGCTTTACCCGATTCCGGCAGTCTCGCCGGTTCGATACGTCTCTGTGCGGAGCGAGAACGGCGGAAACCGGGCCGTCGTCACCTTCCGGCGTGGCGAGGCCGAGCCGGAGGTCTCGGTCTTCGACTGGCGGCAGGGCGACTGGTCGATGACTCGTGCGTCGGGCGTGAGCGAGATTCGTGAACGCTCGGTCATCGACTCGAAGGAGGCGCGGACGGTGAAGGAGTCTCGCTCCCGTACGGGCGAGCTGATGGCGCGATCCGAGTACAACTACGTCTGGAAGAGCTGGGGGTTCGCGGCGACGAACCACGTCGAGGGCTTTGGCGGCGTGACGCGGACGACCTCGTGGACGTACGTGACGGCCGGGAACGGCAAGGGGCAGGTCAAGACCGAGACTGGTGATTCGGGTCTGCGGACGGACTTCGCGTATGACGGCGCCGACCGGCTCGTCTCGAAGACGACGGGCGGGGCGGACGTGGCGACGGAGAAAACTGTCTACTCCTATGACCCGGTAGACCCGTCCGACGCCGCGTTGCCCGTCGACATGCGTCCGCGCACCGTCGTGAAGACGCTGGACGGTATTGAGTGCGAGCGCACCTACTACGTCTATTCGTCGCTGACGGATGTCGTTGAGCGCGTCGGGACGCCGGGCGCGCCGTACGGCGGCGCGGATGCGCTCCGCACGGTGACGGCGTATTATCCGGTCGTCGCCGACGACATCTGCTCCGGACGGGTGAAGTCGATTCGCCACGAGGACGGGCAGTTTGACGTCTACGGCTATGCGCTCGCCTCCAACGTCTGGACGGAGACGGTCACGCACCTGCACGAGCGCACCCCGTCGCCGGCGGAGGGGCGGACGACGCGGGACGTGACGCGCACGAACGCGCGCGGCGATGTCGTCGAGACGCGCACGGAGGCGTTCGTCGGGGACTCGTGGCATGCGGTCGCCCGGACGCGCCGCGTCTACAACCTTGAGGGCAAGTGCGTCCGGAGCGAAGACCTCGCTGGACAGGTGACGACGACGGCGTGGGACTGCTGCCACAAGGTCGCGGAGACGGGGCCGGACGGATCGACCTCGACATGGGACTACGATGAGGACGGTCGCATGGTCGAGGTCTCGCGGCTGGTGCCGCGCGACCTGACGAACGTGACATGGGTCTCGACGTGCCACGCCTACGATGACCTCGGACGCCAGGTCTCTTCATGGCAGACGAACCGTGCGGCTCGCGTGGGGATTCCCGCGACGTGTGTCCGCTACGACCCTCTTGGTCGGCTCGTGGCGCGGACAGACATCCTCGGCAACGAGACGGCGATATACTATTCGACAAATGGGCTGACGATGACAGTCCTCAACCCGAACGGCTCAACGGAAATCACGTCGCGCGATGTCCGAGGCGAGATTAGGTCCGTCACGGGCACGGCGGTCACGCCTGAGTTCCGCATCTCCGGCGTGACGGCGGACGGCATCCGTTGGACGCGCGTCGTGCGTGGCGAGACGCCGGATTCGCCGCGCTTCACCTTTCGTTGCGAGAACATGCTCGGACAGGTCATCCGCGAGGAGCGGAGCGGCTTCCGGGGCGTGGCGCTCGTGACGGCCCACGAGTACGACGCCTACGGACGCCTTGTCCGCACCGCCTCCGACGGCGAGCCGACGATCGCGTACGCCTACGACGACTTCGGCGCGCGCGTCGCCGAGAACCGCACGGTCGGGGGCAAGAGTCCCGGCGACCCGTCAGAATGGCGTAGAAACGAATCCCATGCCCGCTACGCACAGGTGGACGGTGCCATTTGGCACGTCGCGACCAACGTTGTTATTTGCTCCGATGTAACCATCACGCCGTTCGTTGCCTCGCGACTTGTCCAGCTCACGGGACTCACGGCGGTGAATCCCGCGCACCGCATGAGCATCGACGTGCGTGGCAACGTCACGGAGTTCTGGACGGAGTTTGCGGACGGCATTGTCACGACGAGTCGCCGTGTCCCGGAGGCGACGAACGTCATCTGTGCCCGCGCACGGCTCGGTGTCCAGTTGGAGACCGTCTCGCTTTCGGCGGTCACGAATCGGGTCGTCTACGATGTGCTCGGTCGCGCCTGTGCGGAGATCGACGGACGCGGCAACACGACGCGCACAGAGTATGACGCTGTTGGGCGGCGTGCGGCGACCTATGACGGTGCGGGAAATCCGACACGCTACGCCTATGATCGGTTCGGGCGACTCGCCGCTGTCACGAACGCGCTCGGACACGCCGTCGTCTACGAGTACGATCTGCGCGGGCGTAAGACCTACGAGGGCGGCGCGACCTATCCCGTCCGTTATTCGTACGACGTCTTCGGTAACAGGGTCTCGATGACGACCTACCGCGACGAGTCAAAGGGCGTCGCTTCGGGCGACGTGACGCGCTGGCTCTACGACGAGGCGAGCGGTCTCATGACCAACAAGGTTTATGCGGACGGGCTGGGGCCTCGGTATGAATACGACGCAAATGGCCGTCGCGTGAAGCGCATCTGGGTGCGCGGAATCGACACGTCTTACGCCTACGATGGATGGGGTGCGCTCGCGAACACGGCCTATTCGGACGGCACGCCGACCGTCTCCACGCGGAACGACGCGCTTGGACGTCAGATCGAGGCCCATGACGCAGCGGGTGTGACGATATTCGTCTACGATGCCTACGGCGCGAACACGAACGAGACGGTTGTCGGCATCGCGGGGACGAATGTCCTTGAACGCTTTACCGACGCCTACGGGCGTGACGTCGGCTACGCACTCAACGGCGAACGGCGCACGGTCATCTCCCGCGACCCAGCGACAGGCCGCATCGCGGCAATGCGTGTGGCGAGCTGTACGAACGATTTCGCATGGACGTATCATCCCGGATGCGACCTGAAGCGTACGCTCCGCTACCCGAACGGTGCGCTCGTCACATGGGAGTATGAGCCGCAGCGCGATCTGGTGACGCTCGTCTCGAACGACGTCTACTCGGCGTTTCGCTACACGTATGACGTGGCGGGTAGGCGTGTCTCGAAGAATGACGAGCGATATTCCTACAATGCGCGTGGCGAGTTGACATTGGCGACGAACGTCGTCACGGGCGCGGAGTTCGCCTACCGCTACGACGACATCGGCAACCGGCTTTGGTCGCGCGAGTGCGGCACGAACTGCACGTATGTCGCGAACGGGCTGAACCAGTACACGGGCATCGTGCGCGGTGGCGTTTCCGAGCGGTCGGCGTTTGACCTCGATGGCAACCAGACGAACGTCGTCACGGCCACGGGCGAGTGGGCGGTCGAGTATAACGGCGAGAACAGGCCTATAAGATGGAGTTTGCTTATAGGGGGCAATCTTGAAAATCCTGCTGAGATAGGGAATCTTCCAAAAACAATTTTCATGTCGTATGATCGTGCTGGCCGTCGTATCGCAAGAGATGACGCATATGCTTTATATGGAGGCCATCTAAATATTACACAAACAATTTGGGATCCTTCAGAACCCATCGAGACTCGGCCGCTTGCTCGAATTTGTGATGAATATGGAACGCTCTTGTATTTTCAGGATGGGAATAAGAATGTTGCTTCCGTAGTTTCGTCGATAGATATCATGAATATTAATTATGCGCCTTTTGGATTGGGCGGCGATAGATCAGGATGGGGTTTTTCTTCTGAATATTTGGATTCCTCGTTAAACGCAATATATTATAATTTCAGACACTATAACCCTATAATTGGTAGATGGGTTTCTCGTGATAATGTTGAAGTGCTGCAAGGAGGTGGATCTTATTCATTTAATGTTAATGATCCGGAAAACTTCACAGATCATCTAGGCCAGTGTCCAGTGCTTTTGTTATACC
>CAKUHX010000069.1 GCA_934659475.1 uncultured Oscillospiraceae bacterium | reverse complement strand
GATGCAGCAGCGAGCAGCAATTCAAGGCACGTAACGATCCCGCCGGCCATGCCGACTGTGACAGCATCCAGCGTGACAAATCCCAGCAAAGCCATAGATAAGACAGCGAAAGCAGCAGAAATCCATCCGCACTTTACCCATATTCTCCCGCAATACCTATGGGCATAATCCCAAGCCTGTTTGCTGGACATGGAGCGCCGGGTACGATAGCCAAAAACGGCATTGATGGAGTCCGGCGGCTTTTTCTGCCACCGATGCCCCAAAAACAGCATGGCAGCCGGGAGCAGAAAAACGCAGACGACCATATATACATAAAACCCGATCATCACAGTCATTCCCTTTTACAGCGTCAATTGCTCCATAACGGGCTCCACCCCTCCGGGGACGGGGAGCCCCAGATGCTCATATGCCTTGGCCGTGACACATCTGCCCCGGGGGGTGCGGGTGAGGAAGCCCAGCTGCATCAGATAGGGCTCGTACACATCCTCCAGGGTGACGGCCTCCTCGTTGATGGTGGCCGCCAGCGTCTCCAGACCCACAGGGCCGCCCCGGTAATTTTCGATGATGCTGCGCAGCATCCGGTGGTCGATGGAGTCCAGACCCAGGTGGTCGATCTCCAGAGCGGTCAGCGCCTCGTCCGCCACCTTTTTGGTGATCACGCCCCCGGCCCGCACCTGGGCAAAGTCCCGCACCCGGCGGAGCATCCGGTTGGCGATACGCGGCGTGCCCCGGGAGCGCTTGGCGATCTCCAGAGCGCCTTCCTCCTCGATGGGGACGCCCAGTATCCCGGCGGAGCGGGTGACGATCAGGGCCAGTTCCTGGGGGGTATACAGTTCCAGCCGCAGGGTGACGCCAAAGCGGTCCCGCAGGGGGGCGGACAGCTGGCCAGCCCGGGTGGTGGCCCCGATGAGGGTGAACTTGGGCAGGTCCAGGCGCACGGAGTTGGCGCTGGGGCCCTTGCCGATGATGATGTCGATGGCAAAGTCCTCCATGGCCGGATAGAGCACCTCCTCCACCTGGCGGTTCAGGCGGTGGATCTCATCCACAAAGAGGATGTCGTTCTCGTTCAGATTGGTCAGCAGGGCGGCCAGATCCCCCGCCTTCTCGATGGCCGGGCCGGAGGTGATGCGCACGTTCACCCCCATCTCGTTGGCGATGATGCCGGACAGGGTGGTCTTGCCCAGGCCCGGGGGGCCGTGGAGCAGCACATGGTCCAGAGGCTCGTGCCGCATCTTGGCCGCCTGGATGAACACCTCCAGATTGCCCTTGGCCTTCTCCTGGCCGATGTACTCCCGCAGGGTCTTGGGCCGAAGGGAATATTCATTTTCGTCCTCGCGGGTCAGCGAGGTGGTCACCAGCGGTTCGTCCAGTTCCTCCGGAACGAACGCGGGGTCAGAAAAATCGATCGACATTGGGTCACTCCCTATATTCTCTGGTCTGCGCCTTCGGTGCAGGCATCACGCTTCCCCGCAGGGCAGCCGGTCAACGACCTCCCGCAAAGCATCCAGAAAGGCCGCCTCTCCCCAGGTGTTCAGCTTAAAGCACACAGCCTTGCTCCCACCGGAAGTGATGGCGGACAGGAACAGTTCCTCGCCGTCGCCCACCAGAGTCAGGTTCAGGCTGACCCGGTTGCCGCCGAGGTAGCTGTACCGCTCATATACCCGCACCGCGCATCTCATCGGGCCGACGCTGCAGTCGCTGCCGTCCTCGTAGGAGGCGGATATGCTCCCGTCAAAGATCCCCCTGTCCAGCGCCTCCAGAACCTGGTCGAAGTCCCCTCTTATTCTGCGTTCCAGTTTTGCCATAGGCGGAGCCTCCTCACTTCATCATCTTTTTCAGGGCCGCCTTGATGACCTGCTCCAGTGTCAGGCCCTCCAGGTCGATCCCCTTCAGGGCCACATTGATCTCTCCCTGGGAGTAGCCCAGCACCGCCAGGGCGGCGGACGCCTCGGACAGCTTGTCCTCCGGGATCACAGTGACGCCGGAGCCGCCGTAGCTCTCCCCTGCGCCGCCCATGGTCTGCCCCTTGGCCAGCTTATCCTTCAGCTCCAGGATCACCCGCTGGGCGATCTTCTTGCCCACGCCCTGGGCGCAGGTCAGGGCCTTCTCATCTCCGGTGATGATGGACAGGGCCAGGTTTGCGGGGGTGCTGGCAGAGAGGATGGACAGGGCCGCCTTGGGCCCCACGCCGGAAACGGAGATCAGCAGCTGGAACAGATTCAGTTCCTCCTGAGTGGCGAAGCCGTACAGCTCCATGGCGTCCTCACGGACGTTCAAGTGGGTAAAAAGCTTCCCCTTCTCTCCTTTTTTCAGTGCAGAGATGGTGTAGTTCGTGGTGCGGCAGGCGTAGCCCACCCCGCCGCAGTCGATCACAGCCAGATAGGGCCCGATATGGGCCACCGTGCCGGAGAGATAATAAAACATATGCTTACCTCGTGTCGTATTTGTCCGGGTCGAACACCCGCTCTGTGTTCAAAAGGCTGGTGGCCGCCCGGCTGTGGCAGATGGCCAGGGCCAGAGCGTCAGCCGCATCGTCGGGCTGTGGGATCTTCTTCATGCCCAGCAGGCGCTGGGTCATGAGCATGACCTGGCGCTTCTCTGCTCCGCCGTAGCCCACCACGGCCTGCTTCACCTGCATGGGGGTATACTCAAAGATGGGCACGCCCAGCTTCTCCGCCGCCAGCAGGATCACCCCGCGGCCGTGAGCCACGGCGATCCCTGTGGTGATGTTCTTGGTAAAGAACAGCTCCTCCACCGCCATCTCATCGGGATGGAAGGTGCGGATCAACTCTTCCATATCAGTGGAGATCTGCAAAAGACGCTCAGACAGAGGGATGCCCGGCGGCGGGGTGATCACGCCGTATTGCAGCAGGGTGTTTTTTCCCCGCTGCGCCTTTACGGCCCCGAAGCCGATGGTGGCCACGCCGGGGTCAATGCCTAAAATGATCATGCCGTCCCTCCTGCACACTCTTACAGGATAATTATATCATATTTTTTATCCGCCGTAAACAAGTTTTCGCCGGATAAAATAGCAGAAGCAGACCCGCCGTTGAAACGGCGGGTCTGCTCAGCAGTTGTCTACAGGTCTACAGGTCCAGCACGCCCATGATGGCAATGCCGGCCACCACCACCACGATCATGGCGTAGTGTTTCCAGGACAGCTTCTCCTTCAGGAACAGGCGGCTCCACACCACGGAGGCCGCGCAGTAGGATGATATGATGGGAGCGGACATGGCCAGATGCTGGGTGTCGGCAATGGCGTAGATATAGGCTAACTGGCCCGCCGTCTCAAAGATAGCGCCGATATACTTGGGGGCCTCCATTTTTGGCAGCAGCTTCTCCTTCTTGATCAGCACCACATAGATGAAACACACCACGGCGGCGCACAGGAAGGTCAGCTCATAGGCCACGTTGGCGCTGTCCTCGTTCAGGGTCTCCAGCACCCGGTTGTCCGCGAATGTGCCCGCCGCATCCAGCAGACAATAGGCCACAGGCAGGGCCAGAGCCAGGAAGCTCTTGGCGTACTTCCGGTTGCCCTCCGCCTGGCGGGCGGCCCGCAGCTCCGGATCCTCGGTGGCATCCACCACGCCCAGGCCGATGGCGCCCACGCACACCAGCAGGATGGCGAATAGGGCCAGAGGGGAATAGTCCTCCCCGCCCACGAACAGCAGGGTCATCACCGCCACCAAGGCGCCAGAGGAATTGCAGATCGGGGAGGAGATGGACAGCTCGATATACCGCAGGCCCAGATAGCCCAGAGTCATGGAGCTGATATACAGCAGAGATACGGGCAAATAGGTCAGGATGATCTGGGGATTGATAGGCACGCCCCCGGCAAATATCTCGATCTCAGCGTGGATGCCCATCACCACGCCTACGGCGATGACCATCTTCAGGTGGCTGTACCGGTCGTTCTCGTCCCGACAGCCGATCTTGGAAAACAGATCAGAACCGCTCCAGCACAGCAGGGCGGTCAAGGAAAGCCAAAACCACATCTCTCTTCTCTCCATTCTTTCATAACAGGGTCTTTCTCCCGCCCTATCTCAGGCGGGACTAGATCAGTATACATGATTTTTCATTTTTTGCAACCTCAATGCTCTATTTTTCCCAGCGTTTTGTCAAAACGCGAAAGAGGTTGCGATCCGGCGCCGTTTTTTGTATAATCTTTGCAGAAAAACAGCAGACGCAGCGGAGGCTGCTCTGCAGAAGGAGGATCTATATGAGGGTACTGGTCAATGGCGCCGGCGGCCGGATGGGCGCCTGTGTGCAGCGCGCGGCAAAGGAGGGCTTTCACGGGGCCGAGCTGGCCGCCGCCGTGAGCGTGCGGGACGGCAGTCTGGAGGGTTTTCACGGTCCCGCCGACTGCATCATCGACTTTTCCGACCGGGCAGCCACCGCTCCTCTGCTGGAGTACGCCCTGGGCCGGGGCCTGCCCGTAGTCATCGCGACCACCGGACAGACGGAGCAGGACATGGAGCAGATCCGCCGGGCCGCGGAAACGATCCCGGTATTCCGCTCCGGCAATATGGCTCTTGGGGTCACCCTGATGTGCCAGCTGGTGAAAACGGCGGTGAAGGCCTTCCCCGGCGCACAGGTGGAGATCCTGGAGATCCACCACACAGGGAAGGCGGACGTCCCCAGCGGCACCGCCGTCATGCTGGGCGAGGCGGCGCTGGCAGTCCGGCCCGGGGCCCATCTCACCGTGGGCCGCCCCGCCGGACACGGCCTGCGGGACGAGAACGAGATCACCATCCACTCCCTGCGCATGGGCAATATCGTGGGCACCCACGAGGTCATCATCAACGCCGGCACCCAGGTGCTCACCCTGAAGCACGAGGCGCTGGACCGGGCCATGTTTGCCGAGGGGGCCATCATCGCCGCCGAATTCCTCCTGCGCCAGAAGCCCGGACTTTACGACATGCAGGACCTTGCCGCCGCCCTGTAGGGGTGCGGCACCACGATCAAGCTACTGAAAGGAGCAACCACGCTATGACCTATAATTTTGAACGCTGCCCAGCCCGGTATCACGTGGGCTCGGGCAAATGGAACGAAATGGCCGCCTTCGGCGTCTCTCCCCGGGAGGACGTGATCCCCTTCTCCGTAGCCGACATGGAGTTCGAGGTGGCCCCTGAGATCCGGGAAGGGCTGAAGGAGTACATCGACCACTATGTTCTGGGCTACGCTAACCCCACAGACGAGTACAAGCAGGCCGTCTGCAAATGGCAGAAGGAGCGCCACAGCTGGGAGATCGAACCTGAGTGGATCCTGAGCACCCCCGGCGTGGTCAACGCTTTCCACAACGCGGTACAGACCTTCACCCAGTCCGGCGAGGGCGTCATCATGCTGACTCCCACCTACTACCCCATGTACAACGCCGTAAAGGCCAATGGCCGGGTGCTGGTGGGCAGCGACCTGGTGCTGAAAGGAGACCGCTACGAGATCGACTTCGCCGACTTCGAGGCCAAGGCCAAGGACCCCAATGTGAAGATGTTCCTGTTCTGCAATCCTCAGAACCCCACCAGCCGGGTGTTCACCCGGGAGGAGGTGGAGCATCTGGGCCGCATCTGCCTGGACAACGGCATCTTCGTCTGCTCCGACGAGATCCATTACGACCTGGTCATGCCCGGCCACACTCACACGGTGTTCGCCTCCATCAGCGATGAGTTCGCCGATCACAGCGCCGTGTGCACAGCTGCCAGTAAGACCTTCAACCTGGCCGGTATGCAGACCTCTTCCGTCATCATCAAAAACGAGGAGGCCCGGGCCAGGTTCTACGCCAACCAGAAGAAGCTGGAGATCAACCCCAAGTGCAGCATCTTAGGCTATGAGGCCACCCGCCTGGCCTATGAGAAGTGCGGCGGCTGGCATGACCAGTGCCTGGACGTCATCTACAGGAACTGCCGGACCTGCGTGGACTTCTTTGCCAAGGAACTGCCCCAGGTCAGGCCCATCCAAATGGAGGGCACCTACCTGCTGTGGATGGACTGCCGCGCCGTGGGGCTGGGCTATGAAGCGCTGGCCCGGGTGCTGAAAGAGGCCCGCCTGTTCTTTGACGACGGCTATATCTTCGGCGCCCCCGGCGAGGGCTTCGAGCGCTGGAACCTGGCCTGCCCCACCCGTTATGTGGAGGAGGGCCTGCAGCGCATGAAGGACGCCCTGCTCCCCTACTGCAAGTAAAGATCAAACGAGAAGGACCTCCGGCCCGGCCGGAGGTCCTTCTTTTGATTTGATCAATACTTCACGACGCCCTCAAAGACCAGCTTTGCGTCGCCGGTCAGGGTCACGTTGCCGCCTTTGCCGTAGTTGACGGTCAAATCGCCGCCCCGCAGCTTGACCACAACGTCTTCACCCCGGACGCAGAAGCCATTTTTCACCGCCGCCGCCACCGCGGCGCAGGCGCCGGTACCGCAGGCCAGAGCCGAGGACCGGGACACGCGGGGGTCGACCTCGATCACCGCGTACTCAAAGCTGTCCGGGTTCAGGGCGAACTGGCAGTTGCAGCCGCCCACGATGCCCAGGGCGGAGATGATATTCAGAGATGCAGAGCGGAGCATCTGATACTCCTTGTCGGACAGGGTCAGGGCCGGGGCCACCACGATGCTGTCCCCGGTGTGGACGCCCACGGGGTCGAAGTTCTCCATGGAGCACACCGCGATAACGTTGCCCAGGGAGTCCCGCATGGTCTCGAACTCGATCTTCTTCCAGCCGTAGATGTACTTCTCCACCAGGATCTGGGTGATGGGAGAGGCATCCAGGCCGCCCTTAGCCACCCTAGCCAGCTCCTCCCCGCTGTAGGCCACGCCGCCGCCCCCGCCGCCCAAGGTAAAGGCGGGCCGGACGATGATGGGGTAGCCGATGCGCTGGGCGATGGCCAGGGCGGTGTCCACATCGTTGGCGATGTCCGAGGGGATGGTGGGTTCACCGATGGCGTCCATGGTCTCCTTAAACAGCTGGCGGTCCTCCGCTTTGTCGATGGCCTCCGCATTGCTGCCGATCAGGCGCACATTGTGGCTGGCCAGAAAGCCGTCCTTATCCAGCTGCATGGCCAGGGTCAGGCCGGTCTGCCCGCCCAGACCCGCCAGCAGACAGTCGGGCTTCTCCTTCTCGATGATCCGTTCCAGGGTGCACAGGGTAAGGGGCTCCAGATAGATCTCGTCCGCCAGGGCCTTGTCGGTCATGATGGTGGCGGGGTTGGAGTTCACCAGCACCACATTCACCCCCGCCTCCTTCAGGACGCGGCAGGCCTGGGCGCCGGCGTAGTCGAATTCCGCCGCCTGGCCGATGACGATGGGGCCGGAACCGATCATCAATACCTTTTTGATGCTTTTATCCAGCGGCATATCAGTTCTCCCCCTTCATCAGTGCAAGAAAACGGTCAAACAGGAACTGGGTATCGTGGGGGCCGGAGCAGGCCTCCGGGTGGAACTGGACGGAGAGGGCCCGCAGTCCGGGGTGATCCACGCCCTCGCAGGTACCGTCGTTGGCGTTGATATAGCGCACCATCCCGTTCTTTACACTGCCGCTCACCACGGCATAGCCGTGGTTCTGGCTGGTGATATAGGTGCGTCCCTGCGCCAGATCTTTCACGGGCTGGTTGCCGCCGCGGTGGCCGTATTTCAGCTTGGTGGTCTGTCCCCCCTGGCTCAGAGCCATGAACTGATGGCCCAGGCAGATGCCGAACACGGGGACCTTGCCCATGAGCTTGGCGACCTCAGCAACGATCCCGGTGTTTTCCGACGGGTCGCCGGGGCCGTTGGACAGCATAACGCCATCGAGCAGAAAACTCAGCACCTGCTCCGCCGTGGTGTCGGCGGGGACCACGATCACCTGACACCCCAGCTGGCTCAGGCTGCGCCGGATGTTGACCTTGGCCCCAAAGTCCATGAGCACCACCCGGAACTTCTGCTCCCCCTGGGCGAGGAATATCTCGTCCGTGGGGGCGGTGACATGGGCCACCGCCTGGGCCACGGTGTAGTTCTTT
>CAKUHX010000068.1 GCA_934659475.1 uncultured Oscillospiraceae bacterium | reverse complement strand
AGCTGGCCTTCTACTCCCGGGCCACCACGGACATCGAGTACGCCTTCCCCTTCACCGACTGGGGCGAGCTGTGGGGCATCGCTGACCGCACCGACTACGACCTGGGCCGCCACCAGGAGGCCAGCGGCAAGGATCTGACCTACTTCGACCAGGAGAAGAACGAGCACTATATCCCCTATGTCATCGAGCCCTCTCTGGGCTGCGACCGTGTGGCCCTGGCCTTCCTGTGCGAGGCCTACGACGAGGAAGTGGTGGACGAGGCCAAGAACGACGTGCGCGTGGTGCTGCACCTGCACCCCGCCCTGGCCCCCTTCAAGTGCGCCGTGCTGCCCCTGTCCAAGAAGCTGGGGGACAAGGCCCGGGAGATCCAGGCCGAGCTGTGCAAGTACTGGATGGTGGACTATGACGAGGCCGGCTCCATCGGCAAGCGCTACCGCCGTCAGGACGAGATCGGCACCCCCTTCTGCATCACCGTGGACTTCCAGACCGTGGGCAGCGACACGGAGCAGGCGGACAACGCCGTCACCATCCGCGACCGGGACACCATGGAGCAGGTGAGAGTACCCATCAGTGAGCTGAAGGCTTGGCTGGAGGAGAAGCTGGCATATTAAGCTGTAAATTGAATGAAAACAACAGGTCCCTGTCCGCCGGACAGGGGCCTGTTTGTTTGTGATCGGAGAGATGAATATGATCCGCCCCCGGGCCGCCACATGGGGCGGCCCCTACAGAATTGCAACAATGAATGTTGTATGCCGTAGGGGCGGCCACAGGCCGCCCCCCTTGCATCACTCACTTATGATACAGCTTGCTGTTGATCTGATACTGGGGCTCGCAGGTCAGCTGGATGCCCAGCTTTTTATAGGTGGTCACGTCCACCGGCCCGGGGATCACGGAGCAGTGGGCCTGGCAGCCCTTGAGGGAGGGCAGGGTGCGCAGGGCCTTTACGGCCTTGGGGTCGCTGTTGGCGGAGGAGGCCAGAGCGATGAGCACCTCGTCGCTGTGCAGGCGGGGGTTGGCGGAGCCCAGATACTTGGTCTTGACGGTCTGGATGGGCTCGATGGCGCTCTGAGCGATCAGATGCACCCCGTGGCCCCCCGCCTGAGCCTGATACTTCATGGCGTTGAGCAGGGCGGCAGCGGAGCAGCCCATGAGCTCGGAGGTCTTGCCGATGACGATGGTGCCGTCGGGCAGCTCCATGGCCATGGCGGGCTGGCCGGTGGCCTGGGCCGCCTGGTTGGCGGTATCCACCACCGGGCGGATGGCGGTGGTGATGCCCGCCTGCTGCATCAGCAGCTCCAGCTTGAACACCACTTCGTCCCGGCCCTTGCCCTGGCGGCGCTCGCACAGGGCGTCGTAGTACCGGCGGACGATCTCCTGATCGGCGGCGGCGCGGCAGGCCTCGTCGTCCACGATGCAGTTGCCCGCCATGTTCACCCCCATGTCCGTGGGGGACTTGTAGGGGCAGCTGCCGGTGATCTTCTCGAACATGGCGGCAAGGACAGGGAACACCTCCACGTCCCGGTTGTAGTTCACCGTGGTCTGCCCGTAAGCCTGGAGGTGGAAGGGGTCGATCATGTTCACGTCGTCCAGATCGGCGGTGGCCGCCTCGTAGGCCAGATTCACCGGGTGCTTCAGGGGCAGGTTCCAGATGGGGAAGGTCTCGAACTTGGCGTAGCCCGCGGCGATGCCCCGCTTATACTCGTGGTACAGCTGGGACAGGCAGGTGGCCATCTTGCCGCTGCCGGGGCCGGGGGCGGTGACCACCACCAGGGGGCGGGAGGTCTCGATATAGTCGTTGCGGCCGTAGCCCTCGTCGCTGACGATGTGGGCGATGTTGTGGGGGTAGCCCTCGATGGGGTAGTGGCGGTAGACCTTGATGCCCAGTCCCTCCAGCCGCTTCTGGAAGGCATCGGCGGCGGACTGGCCGGTGTACCGGGTGACCACCACGCTGCCCACATACAGCTCCATGGCGCGGAAGGCGTCGATCAGACGGAGCACGTCGCTGTCATAGGTGATGCCCAGGTCGCCCCGGACCTTGTTCTTCTCGATGTCCCCGGCGTTGATGGCGATGATGACCTCTGCCTTGTCCTTCATCTTGGCCAGCATCCGGATCTTGCTGTCCGGCTCGAACCCCGGCAGCACCCGGGAGGCGTGGAAGTCGTCGAACAGCTTTCCGCCGAACTCCAGATAGAGCTTTCCGCCGAACTGGGCGATGCGGTCGCGGATATGCTGGGACTGAAGCTGAAGATACATCTCGTTGTCAAAACCGATCTTGGTCATGGAGGGCCCCCCTTATCTCTGTCCGCCGTGGCGGCGGCATATAAACACATACAAAAAATATTTTACGCCCTGGGGCGGGGTCAAGTCAAGGGAGCAAATACCCGCCGCGGCTATTTTTGATACGGGTGCGGATGCCCCCATCCGCCCGCGGCAAGGCCCCGCCGGTCGTCCCGGCGGGGCCTTGCTTATTTGTCGATCTTCTTCAAAACGTCGGTGAACCACTGGGGCAGGGGGCACTCCACCTCCACCGGCTCCCCCGTGGAGGGGTGGAGGAAGCGCAGCCGCTTGGCGTGGAGACACTGCCCTGCCAGGCCGGGGAAGGGTTTTTTATTCCCGTAGACCACGTCCCCCAGCAGGGGGTGGCCGATGGACGCCATATGCACCCGGATCTGGTGGGTGCGCCCCGTCTCCAGACGGCATTCCACCCGGGTGTAGCCGGGATAGCGGGCCAGCACCGACCAGTGGGTCACTGCCGGGCGGCCGTTTTTCCGATCCACGGCCATCTTCTTCCGGTCCACCGGGTGCCGCCCGATGGGGGCGTCTACGGTGCCGGAGTCCTCCTTCAGACTGCCCACGGCCACCGCCTCATACACCCGGGCCAGAGTGTGGTCCTGAAGCTGGGCGGCCAGGGCCAGGTGGGCCCGGTCGTTCTTGGCGGCGATGATCAGGCCGGAGGTGTCCCGGTCGATGCGGTGGACGATGCCCGGGCGCAGCACGCCGTTGATGCCGGACAGGGAGCTGCCGCAGTGGTACAGCAGGGCGTTCACCAGGGTGCCGTCCGGGTGGCCCGGGGCGGGGTGCACCACCATGCCCACCGGCTTGTTCACCACGATCACGTCGTCGTCCTCATACACCACGTCCAGGGGGATGTTCTGGGGCAGTACGTCCAGAGGCTCCGGATCGGGCAGGGTGAGGGAGACATCCATCCCCGCCGCGGTGCGGTCGTTCTTTTTTCCCGGCCGGCCGGAGAGGGTGACCGCCCCGTCCTCCAGCAGCTTTTGGGCGGCGGAGCGGGTCAGGCCGGGCACGGAGCGGGCCAGAAAGGCGTCCAGCCGCTCCCCCTCCCGGTCGGCGGTGAGGGTCAGGGGGCTCATAGGGCCTCCTTGGGCTCCAGCTTATCCGCCAGCAGCAGATAGTAGATCCCCAGGCCGATGCCCCCCACCACCACGCAGATGTCCGCTACGTTGAACACCGCGAAGCTCATGAACAGCACGTTGAACATATCCACCACAAAGCCCCGGAGGGCCCGGTCGATCAGGTTGCCCACCGCCCCGGCCAGCACAAGGGCAAGGAAGAACCGCCCCAACGGGTGGCGGAACAGGGGTTTGAACAGGGCCCAGGCCAGCAGCGCCGACATGACCAGAGACACCAGAGCCAGCAGCCAGGTGTGGGCCTCTAAAATAGAGAAGGCGGCGCCGGTGTTCTGCACATAGGTCAGCTCCAGCAGGTGGGGCAGGAAGGGCACATGCCCCCCCAGGGGGATCTTGGTGAGCACCAGATATTTGACGCCCTGATCCAGCAGCACCAGCAGCAGGGCAAGAACGGCATAAGGCATAGGTCGGGTCTCCTTTACAGCAGTACCTCTATTATACACGACCCCGGGGGAGGGGGAAAGTCCTTTCTGAAATTTTTGCTTCGGGGCGGGGACAGGGAAAATGAGGATAAAAGGCCGCCCCTCATCCACACGGAGGGGCGGTCTCGTATCACAAAGGCTCAGGACAGGCGGGCCAGGCGGTCCTCCGGCGCCAGCTGCTGCACCAGGGGCACGCGGCTCAGGGCGGACAGCAGGGGCAGGCCCAGCAGATAGCAGGCGCACAGCTCGCCCAGGCCCACGGTGAACATATTCAGGGCGTAGGCAGGCAGGAGGGCGGCGGTGAAGCCCACTTCGCTCCAAGCCACTTCAAACCCCACGATCAGGGCGTTGCACACCACCGGGGGCAGGGGGGCCAGCCAGCGGCTGGGCATCCGGGCGGTGATCAGGCAGGCCAGCAGGGTGGCCGCCGTGCCGAACACCACGTCCAGGGGGTAGGGGGAGAACAGGTTGGCAAGGAAACAGCCCACCGCCAGCCCCGGCGTGGCCCCGGGGATGAGGAAGGGCAGTACGGTAAGGGCCTCGGCAAACCGGATCTGCACCCCGCTGAACTGGGGGATGGGGAGAGAGACGGTGAGCAGGGCGTAGACGGCCGCCAGCAGGGCGGCAAAGGTGAGCTGTCGGGTGGTCTGCTTGTGCATGGGTGGGATACCTCCATTTTCTTCTTTAGAGAACGGCCGCCGCCGGACAGCAGGCGACGCCGAACGAACCGGAGGGGGAAAACATGCCCCGGCTTGGACGAGGGTGTGGAAACTCGTCCCGCACAGCTTACCACACAGAGGGGAAAATGTCCAGAGGGAGGATGTGCCGATCCGCCCGTCAAGCCGTCCCCCGATGAAAAAGCAGCGGCCCGCCCAGTGGGGGCGGGCCGCTGCTCTGCCGGCCGGGGAGCGGGACGGCCAGCGGGAAGAAAGCGGGAAGAAAGCGGGAAGGGGGTCAGATCACAGGGTCGGAATACCTCTCTCTGGGGGCATAGGAGGTGTGCAGCAGGTGGTGGGCCTTATGGGAGTTGGGCTCACCCAGATACTCGGCGTACAGCTGCTTCACCTGGGGGTTGTTGTGGGACTGGCGCAGCACCTGGCGCTCGTCCTCCCGGTACAGGGCGCGGGCCCGCTTCTGGCGATAGGTGTCCAGGATGTCCCGGTCCTCGTGGGGCAGGAAGCAGGGGCGCACGATGGGCTGGCCGCCGCCGTTGATGCAGCCGCCGGGGCAGCCCATGATCTCGATGAAGTGGTATTTGGAGGTGCCCGCCCGGATCTCGTCCAGCAGCACCTTGGCATTCTTCATGCCGTGGGCGATGGCCACGTTCACCGTCATGCCGCCCATATTGACGGACGCCTCCCGCACCCCCTCGAAGCCGCGGACGGACTCGAAGGTGATGGCCTCCCGCTCTTTGCCGGTGAGGGTGTGGTAGACGGTGCGCAGGGCGGCCTCCATCACGCCGCCGGTGACGCCGAACAGGTCGCCGGCGCCGGAATACTCGCCGATGATGTCGTCGTCAAAGTCCTCGTCGGGCAGCTTTTCAAACTGGATGCCCGCCCGGCGGATGATGGAGCCCAGCTCCCGGGTGGTCAGCACGGCGTCCACGTCCCGGATGCCGTCCACCTCCAGCTCCGGACGCTCCTTCTCGAACTTCTTGGCGGTGCAGGGCATGATGGACACCATAAAGATGTTCTTGGGGTCCAGGCCGTTCTTCTCGGCGTAATAGGACTTGATGATGGCCCCCTGCATCTGCTGGGGGGACTTGCAGGTGGACAGGTGGGGCAGCAGGTCGGGGTAGTTGAACTCGGCGTAGTTGATCCAGCCGGGAGAGCAGGAGGTGATCATGGGCAGCACGCCGCCGTTCTGGATGCGGCCCAGCAGCTCG
The DNA here is from genome assembly GCA_934659475.1 of uncultured Oscillospiraceae bacterium. Lineage (GTDB taxonomy): Bacteria > Bacillota > Clostridia > Oscillospirales > Oscillospiraceae > Lawsonibacter. The sequence goes on along the minus strand of CAKUHX010000068.1, from coordinate 2,243 downwards.
GTGCCCTCCTCCATGATGGTCAGGTCGGCGGCGAAGTTGGTGTCGTACACCTTGTGGAAGCCCAGGCGGTGCAGGGCGGCCACCATCTTGCTGGTGACGGGGGTGCCGATGGGCATGCCGAACTCCTCCCCCAGGGCGGCCCGGACGGCGGGAGCCGTCTGCACCACCACGAACTTGCCCTGGGCAAAGGCCTCGTCCACCTTGCGGATCTCCGGCTTGGTCATCAGCGCCCCGGTGGGGCACACGCTGACGCACTGGCCGCACATGATGCAGGGGGAGTTGGCCAGAGAGCGGTTCTCCGGCGGGGCCACGATGGTCTGGAATCCCCGGTTCTCAAAGCCGATGATGCTCATGCCGTGGGCGTTCTGGCAGCGGGCGATGCACCGGCCGCACAGGATGCACTTGGAGGTGTCCCGGATGATGGCGGGGGTCAGCTGGTCCACGGTGGCGGGGGTGCGCTCTCCCAGGAACTTGTTGGCCCGGGCGCCGGTGATGTTGGCCACGTGCAGCAGCTCGCACTGGCCGTTCTTCCGGCACTGCTGGCAGTTGGGGTTGTGGTTGGACAGCAGCAGCTCCACCGAGGCCCGGCGGGCCTTGGTCGCCTTCTCGGAGGAGATGCTGATCTCCATCCCCTCGTTTACCGGGTAGACACAGGATGCCACCAGTCCCTTGGTGCCGCTGGCCTCTACCAGGCACACCCGGCAGGAGCCGGAGGAGCACTCGCCGTGGTTGAAGGAGCACAGGGAGGGGATCTCATAGCCGCACTGTTTGGCGGCCTCCATGATGGTGATGCCGTCCTCTACCTGATAGGGGAAGCCTTCGATCTTGATATTGACTTTTGCCATGACGTCGCCCTCCCTTAAATTTTCTCGATGGCGTGGAACTTACAGCCGGCCATGCACGCGCCGCACTTCACGCACTTGGCGGCCACGATCTCCATGGCGGGCAGCCGCTTGCCGGGGGCGGTGTAGTCCGTGCGGATGATGGCGTCCGCGGGGCAGTTCTTGGCGCACAGGCCGCAGCCTGCGCAGGCGTCCCGCCGGATGTGGTACTGCATCAGGTTCTTACACACCTTGGCGGTGCAGTTGCGGTCCACGATGTGGTCGATATACTCCTGGCGGAAGTGCTTCAGGGTGGAAACCACCGGGTTGGCGGAGGTCTGCCCCAGGGCGCACAGGGAGTTGGCCTTTACGATGCCCGCCAGCTCCTCCAGCTCGTCCAGGTCGTGCATGGTGCCGTCCCCCTCGGTGATGCGGGTGAGGATCTCCAGCATGCGCTTGGTGCCGATGCGGCAGGGGGTGCACTTGCCGCAGGACTCGTCGCAGATGAAGTCCAGATAGAACCGGGCCACGTCCACCATGCAGTTGTCCTCGTCCATGACGATGGCGCCGCCGCTGCCCATCATGGAGCCCTTGGCCACCAGAGTGTCAAAGTCGATGGGTTCGTCCAGGAACTCCTCCGTCAGGCAGCCGCCGGAGGGGCCGCCGGTCTGGATGGCCTTGAACTTCTTGCCGCCGGGGATGCCGCCGCCGATGTCGTAGATCAGCTCCCGCAGGGTGGTGCCCATGGGGATCTCCACCAGGCCCACATTGTTGATCTTGCCGCCCAGGGCGAACACCTTGGTGCCCTTGGACTTCTCGGTGCCGTATTTGTTGAACTCCCCCGCGCCCTCACGCAGGATGTAGGGCACGCAGGCCAGGGTCTCTACGTTGTTGACGATGGTGGGCTTCTGCCACAGGCCCTTCACCGCCGGGAAGGGGGGCCGGGGCCGGGGCTGGCCCCGCTTGCCCTCGATGGAGTTGAGCAGGGCGGTCTCCTCGCCGCAGACGAAGGCGCCGGCGCCCAGACGGATATGTACGTCAAAGTCAAAGCCGGAACTGAGGATGTTCTTGCCCAGCAGACCGGCCTCGCGGGCCTGGGCGATGGCGATCTTCAGCCGCTGTACGGCCACGGGGTACTCCGCACGGATGTAGAAGTAGCCCTCGTGGGCACCGATGGCGTAGCCGGCGATCATCATGCCCTCGATCACGGCCAGGGGGTTGCCCTCGAAAATGGAGCGGTCCATGAAGGCACCTGGGTCGCCCTCGTCGCCGTTGCACACCACATACTTCTCGTCCCCGGGGGAGTTGTGGGCGAATTGCCACTTCCGCCCCGTGGGGAAGCCGCCGCCGCCCCGGCCCCGCAGGCCGGAGGCCAGGATCTCGTCGATGACCTGCTGGGGGGTCATGGTCAGGGCCCTCTCC
>CAKUHX010000067.1 GCA_934659475.1 uncultured Oscillospiraceae bacterium | reverse complement strand
CCCCGTGAGGGGTGAGAGTTGCATCTAAAACCTATCGGATAGTTTTCCAGGAGAGAAATTTGTTATTGTCCCCGTGAGGGGTGCGGGCTGCATCATGGCGATGAGTGGAAGAAGAACTATTATGTTATTGTTGCTGTCCCCGTGAGGGGTGCGGGCTGTATCGGCAAAAGGGTACAGACCCGTATGGGCATTTTTGTTGATCTTGCACAGTCCTACAAAGATAATATAACACAGAAACGGTGAAGAAGCAAGCTGTTTTGTGCCTGTTGTACAGAAAACGGGCGCATTTTCTGACCAACAGCCCCGCGGACCGCCTGCCTTCGGGGGTGGAAACGGCCCTAAAAATGGAAGTTCGCGGAAAAGATCCCGCCGGGTCTGAAAAAGAGATGGGGCGGCCCCGAGTAAAGGATAGGCGCGGAAGATAGACGGGCGGGGGCGGCGGCGGAAAAGAATGTTGAAAAACCCGGCGGCTGTGGTATAATTTTCGACAGAATAAGCCGCCGACGGGGGACTGTGGCCCCGCCGTGAAAGGAGAGACTATGGCCCGCAGGATCATTTTATTCCTCAGCGACTATAAAGAGGACGCACGGGAAAAACGCTACCGCTGTCCTGTGGGGGAGGACGTTGCCGGGGTGCAGACCAACGAGGCCCCGGTGAGATACCTGCTCCGGCAGTACAGCGGCGTGGAAGAGATCGTCTGTATCGTAACGCCAAGGGCGAAGGCCGCGGCGTGGGCGCCCTTCCGGGACAGGATCGCCGGGGAATACCCGAACATCGTTTTAACGGAGATCCCCTATGAGGAGGGGGAGGACTTTGCCGGGGCGCCGCTGGCCGGGATCATGGGGCGGGTCCGGGCTGGGGACGAGGTACTGCTGGAGACCACCGGCGGGTTCCGCAACGCGGTGATGGACCTGCTGCTGCTCAGCCGTGTGCTGTCCTATACCGGAGTGAGGACCATCGGCGCGGTGTACAGCAGCTTTCAAAAGGAGGAGGTGGAGGACCTCTCCCGCCTGATCGGGTCCTTCGAACTGGTGGCCGGGATGCAGGAGCTGACCTCCTTCGGCAGCGTAAGGACGCTGCGCACCTATTATGGCCGGACGGAGGATGCCAAGATCCGCGGCCTGCTGACCGCTATGGAGGACCTGTATGAGGCCATCTCCCTGTGCAGGACCAAGCAGATCGATGGGTGTATGCGCGCGTTCAATGGGGCCCTGACGGCGGCGGAGAGCTGCTCAGATCCGATGATGCGCCAGCTGCTGCCCGCCTTCCGGGCGAAGTTCGGCCGGGAGCTGACCACCCTGAGCCTGATCGAGTGGTGCGTGCGCAGCGAGATGCTGCAGCAGGCGGTGACCATCTATACGGAGCGCATCCCCGCCTATATCGTCCAATGCGGGTACCTCCTCCAGGTGACGGAGCACGCGTGGACCCCCAGGGTCCAGGAATATGAGGACGCCGCGGCGGCCCAGTTCATGCGGGGCTTCTTCACCCTGTCCAAGAAATACCGGCCCCGGGGGATGACCGAGCCGCCCAGAGCCTTCAACGACAACTCGCCCATGGTCTATGTTGACACCATCAGGTATCTGGAGGGGATGCACCAGCTGGGCCAGTGGAACCGCTACGGCAACTTCTTCGGCTATCAGCTGCTGTGCCCCGTTTCGCAGATGCAGCAGGTCTGCCGGGATTATCTGTATGTAAAAACGGTGCGGAACATGATGAACCACGCCAACGACGCCGCCACCCAGGACCAGAAGGAGCTGTCGGAGTATCTGGTGGGCTGCGGCTATGTGCCGCTGGAGAGCGTGTCGGCCGGGGACCTGAGACAGGTCATCCTGCGGGGCGTGCAGGATCTGAAGCCGAGAGAGGGAAAGGAGCAAGTCCATTGAAGAAGTTTATCACCGTGATCCCCCTTCAGGTGCAGGGGCAGCTGCGCCGGTATCACTACCAGGCCGTTGACAACAGCAGACTGCAGATGGACGGGCCCACCAGCTTTCCCATTCTGGCGGCGGTGAACGGCTATGTGCAGCCGGGGGAGGAGTTCCGTTTGCTGGCCATCGCCGCGGACAGTGAGGACGGCCGGCGCAACTGCGCGGTGCTCCGGGACGAGCTTGAGCGGCTGTGCCGGACGAAGGGCTGCCCCTGCCCCCAGATCGAGACGATCCCCGCGCCGGCGGATGAGGGCGTGGCGGCCCAGATCGCCGCCTTCCAAAGGCTGATCGCCTGCGTGGAGGACGACGACGAGCTTTTTGTCTGCGTCACCTACGGGACGAAGCTCCTTTCTCAGGTGACCCTTATGGCGGTGCAGTACGCCTATCAGGCGAAGAAGAATACGTCCATCTCCTGCGTGGTATACGGTCAGATCGACCGCAGCGGGGGACAGGAGCCGGAGCGGTGGACGGCGCGGATCTACGACGAGACGGCCCTGCTCCAGCTGGGGGAGATCGTACGCGTTCTGGTGCAGCGGGGAACGGCGGACCCCAGAGCGGCCCTGGACGAGATCCTCTCCCTGTAAAGGGGGGCGGCGGCCATGCGGGATAAACAAAAAGAGGCGCGCCTGAACGAGGCCGTCCGCCGGTGGAAGCAGGCGGGCGAGGATCGGCGGGACGCCCTGCGGGGGGAGATCTTCCTGTTCGCCTTCGATCTGTATGACGACGGGAGCGAACGCTTCCTGTCCGTCCTTCAGGAGACTCTGACCAACTACGCCCTTGAGAAGGGGCCCTTTTCCAACTACTTTGCCTTTGTCTACGGGCGCAGGAAGAACGACGGCTTCGACGACCTGCTGGGCCGCACGCAGCAGGTGGACAGCCTGGACCAGCCTGTGGGGGAGGAGGAGACCGCCAGCCTTGGAGACATCTGCGCGGCCCCGGACGACACACGTCCGGAGCTGCGCTGCGAGGCGGAGGCCCCCCTGGCGGAGCTGACGGCGCAGGTGCTGAATTTTGCCCAGCGCCATCAGGGGCAGGCGGCGAACGAGCGGCGCCGGGAGTGGTTCCGCCTGTTTTATACCGAGGACATGACGCAGGCCCTTAAGCTCATGCCGCTCACCTTTCTCCATGAGCGGGATGTGTTCCAGGCCATGAAGCTGCCCTATCTGGACTACTATATGGCAAAGATCTGCCGCACGGGGCCACAGATCGCTGTGACTCCCCTGAAGCCTTACTCCGCCGTGGTGCCCCAGCGGGCGGGGACGGATACGGAGACGCCGGTCCCCCTTCCGGCGGATGTGTCCCTGAGCTACAAGCGCCTATGCGGGGGCGAGCGGGTGGGCGCCTCGGCCCGCAGCGAGCAATACAAGTGGTATAAGCGGGAAAAAGAAAAGATCAGGGAGATGCTGCGATGCTGACCCAATACCAACTGACCCTGTGCCCGGAGCAGCCGTGCCGGCCGCAGCCGGAGTGGGCCTATCGGCTGTACGCCGCGCTGCTGGCCCAGACGCCCGGGGACTTTGCCAGCCGGGCCCACCGGGACGGGGTGACGCCGGTGAGCCAGTATTTGACCGGCACGGGGCAGACCCTGCGGTGGACCGTCAGCCTGCTGGGGGAGGAGAGCGAGCAGGCGCTGGCACCGGTGCTGGAGCGCCTTGACCGCGTCCGGCTGGAGCGGGACCGGGTCACGCTGCGGACAGAGGGGCTCGACTGCCGCACGATCCGGGATGTGGACGGGCTGTTCGCCCTGTCCGCGGGGGCGGAGCCCCTCCAGCGGCTGCGCTTTGTCACGGCGGCCTGCTTCAAAAGCAGGGGGCAGTATCTGCCACTGCCCACGGCGCGGCTGATCGTGCAGAGCCTGATCAAAAAGTGGAACGGCTGCATCCTGGACTGCCCCATCGAGGACGAGGACGGGCAGGGCCTGGAGGCGCTGGCTGCGGGGTTGCGTCCCCGCAGCTTTCGGCTGTACAGCCGGGACTATGTTCTGAAGGGCAGCCCCATCCCCGGCTTTGTGGGGGAGCTGACCCTGGAAAACCGGCTGGAGGGCTTTCACCGGGAACTGGCGGACGCCCTGCTGTGCTTCGCGCCCTTTTCCGGCGTTGGGATCAAGACGACGCTGGGCATGGGCGGCGTGGAGCATATGGATCATCTGTCATAAAGAGCGCCCCCGGCCGGGGGCGCTCTTTTTGCCCTGAATTTTTCCGGAAAAGGGGCGATAGGATGGTGAGAGAACGACCGAAGGAGGTGAGGAGCATGAAGAAGGTGCTCTGGGTGTCCCGGCATGAGATGACGCCGGAGCAGCGCGCCGACCTGGACCGCATCATGGGCGGCGCCCAGCTGCTGCCCTGGCAGGAGACGGTGACCGATGTGGCCCGGCTGGCGCCGCTGGTGCGGCGGGCGGACGCCGTGGCAGCCGTGCTGCCGCCGGAACTGCTGGAGAAGCTGCTGGCCCTGGCCCAGGGAAAGCCGGTGCTGTGCGCGGTGAACCAGCGCAGGGCCACCGGGCGCTTCCGCATCCTGCCCGACGGGCGGCGGGAGCAGGAGTTCGCCTACGTCCACGGGGGGTGGGAGCAGCTTCTGCGCCTGGACATCCAAAAGCGGCGGCTGTGAGCCGCCCTGTCACAGAAAAAGGAGAGCATCACACAAAGATCTTGTGTGACGCTCTCCTTTTGCCGTCCCCGTAAGGGGCCTGAACTGTATCAAGGTCGAAGCACTTCCCACTGATGAGATGCTGTTTTCGTCCCCGTAAGGGGTATCACTGATGTACCACGTCCGGGGTGCCTTTGCAAGTCCTGCCGCCGGTATACGGGGGGAGAGAAAAAAATTTTTTCCGCCCCTGAAAAAGTCCGTGTCCCGGCCGATAACACTGTGGAAGCAGACAGAGCGGCGCCCGGACAGGCGCGCCGCCCCTGAGAGCCATACGAGCCCCATCCACTGGGGCAAACCACTGAAAAAAGAAAGCGAGGAAGAAAAATGAACACTGAAATGATGACCATCCGGCAGGCCGCCCAGACTCTGAGGGTCCGCGAGGAGGAGATGCCCGCCCTGCTGGGCCAGAGCGGGATGCAGACGGAGGACGGGCTTCTGACCCGGGAGAACACAGAACTGCTGCGAGAGTACCTGGCGGACATCCAGCGCCGGGGGCAGAAAAATCTGGAGCAGCAGACGGCCCGCTGCACCTTCCTGGTGGACACCAGCGCCATGGTCCACCGGCAGTTCCCGGAATTCATGGAGCGCCTGAAGCCGCTGCTGCGGCAGAACGGGAAGCGGCTGTTCGTCTCCTCCGGCGTCCCCGGCGAGCTGCGCGCCCTGCGGGAGAGCCAGCCGGAGCTGGCCGGGCAGATCGACGCGGCGGAGCGGATCCTGACAGAGGGGACAGCGGAGGGCCTTGTGACCGTCTGCGGGGAGACCGGCGAGCCCTCCTGCGGACAGCAGCTGGTCACCCACGCGGCGCTGCTGCTGCACAGGACGCCCGTTCTGGTCTTTACCCAGAGCAACGCCCGCACCCAGTACCTGCAAAAGCTCAACGACCTGCCCTTCGGCGGGAACAACCACCTGGTGGTGGAGCGCATCAACCGCTACGGCTACATGACTCCCTACAGCGCGGGAAAGCACTCCGTGCCCCGCTCCGTCAGCCGCATCGCCCTGGACCTGCGGGCGGCGGAGACGCTGATCCCCCCGGACCCCACGCCGCTGCCGGTGTCCCGGGTCCCCTCCAGCGGCAGCCGGGTGTTCGGCAGCACGCCCCTGCGCCTGGGCGGCAGACTGGCAGTGGGCAGTGAGGGCACCATCTACGACCTGGGCGACGGCACGGTGGCAAAGATCTACCACAGCAGCAAGCTGACGGTGGGCCGCCGGGACAAGCTGGCGCGCATGGTGGCGGAGCCCATGGAGTGCGAAGGGGTGTGCTGGCCCCAGGAGCTGCTGCGGGACGAAGCGGGGAACTTCGTGGGCTGCCGGATGCAGCGGGCCCGGGGGGTGGAGCTGCGGCAGATCCTGCTCAGCCGCTCCGCGCTGGAGGCCGTCTTCCCCTGCTGGAAGAAGGAGGACATGGTGCAGCTGACCATCACCATCCTGGAAAAGCTCAGCGCCCTGCACGAGAAGCGGGTCCTTCTGGGGGACCTCGACCTGCGGAACATCCTGGTGGCCTCCCCCACCGAGGTGTGGTTCGTGGACTGCGACAGCTGCCAGATCGGCGGCTGCCCCTGCCCCGGGGGAACGGTGAGCTTCACCGCCCCCGAGCTGCAGGGCCGGGACCTTGGGGCCGTGCTGCGGACAAGGGGGAACGAGATGTTCGGGGTGGCCACCCTGCTGTTCCTGCTGATGCTGCCGGGCAGCTTCCCCTACGGCGGGGAGGAGGACGACATGGGCCAGGCGATCCGGGCCATGGACTTCCCCTACCCCTGCGCCAAGTACCCCGCGGAGAGGGTGCCTGAGGGGGACGGAAGGCTCCAGTGGAGCCACCTGCCCCACTACCTCAAGGAGCTCTTCTGCGAGACCTTCCGCCGGGACGGCCAGCACAGCGGGGAGCAGACGCGATACGGCTGCTGGCGGTGGCTGGAGGCGTTCCGCTACTACCGCAGCCTGCTCCAGAGCGGCAAACTCACAGATCCCCAGTCGGCGCTGATCTTCCCCGCCCGGGGAAAACGGGCGCCGAAGGAGATGGGAAGGGTGTGGGAGCACCGCACCTGCGTGGAGTGCGGGGCCGCCTTCGACATCACGGAGCCCGAGCGGGACGGGTATCTGCGGAAGGGCCTGGAAGTCCCCCGCCGCTGCCCTGAATGCCGGAAGCGGCGGCGGATGCAGAGCGGCACGGGCTACTTCGGCGGCGTCGCAGTCTAAGGACCGGCGCAGCCGGCCGGGGCACGGTCTTGTGAAAGACCGTGCTCTTTTTATATGCTCCAGGAGGGCGAAGGTCCGGGGACAGGTACGAAATAAATCTTTCATAACGAAAAAATATGAAGAGAAATGAAAGAAAAAGTGCACGAAAAGGTGAGAGAGATCTTGAACAGGACCCCCCGATAGCGGCACAGCGCCGGAAATAAAAGTTAAAAAAATAACGGAAATAAGCAAAACAGGCAAAAGAAAAATGGAAGAAAGATGAATTTTGTGCAAAACATCAATTTGGCGAAACAAAGCGGGAAAGCTCTATTGCTTTTCTGCGCTCTTTGCGCTATAATAACACCCACAATACAGGATTTACTTGTGACCATCACAAATAAAGCCTGTAAAATTCGACAGCCGCGTTTCCGCGGCATGCCGAAGATCGAACGGGACCGGAGAGAGATCCAGGGCAGAGTTTGGCAGGGCGGATGGCTTCGGCCATTTGTTGGCTGCCGGAAGAGGAGAGGCTCGGACTGCCCGGACTCTGGAAACGGTGCCGGACGAAAAATTGAAAATGGAGGATATGAAAATGAAAAAGAAACTGGCTCTGGCCCTGTCTGTCGTCATGGTGCTCAGCCTGGCCCTGACCGGCTGCGGCAAGAAGGATGGGCCCGACAAGAGCGGCGCCGTCTCCGGCGGCGTTTCCAGCGGCGGCACCAGTAGTGTCACCGAGGACGGCCTGAAGCCCAAGGACGGCGGCACCGACCTGATCTTCACCACCGGCGGCGATCAGGGTACTTACTACGGCTTCGGCGGCGTTCTGGCCGGCAAGATCGGCGAGACCACCAGCACCAAGGTGACCGCCATCACCTCCGGCGGCTCCAAGGCCAACATCGAGGTCATGCAGGACGGCGATGCCCAGCTGGGCTTCGTGCAGACCGACGTGGGCGCCTATGCCTATGAGGGCACCCGCCTGTTCGACGAGAAGGTGGACTGCTTCTCCACCGTGGCCAACCTGTACATGGAGCAGGTGCAGATCGTCACCCTGGACCCCAATATCAAGACCGTGGCTGACCTGGAGGGCAAGAGCGTGTCCGTGGGCGCCGCCGGCTCCGGCGTGTACTTCAACGCCATGGACGTTCTGAATGCCTATGGCATCGGCGATATTGACAAGGACGGCAAGTTCACCAAGATCAACGCCACCTACCAGTCCTTCGGCGACTCCGCCGAGGCCCTGCAGGACGGCAAGATCGACGCCGCTTTCGTGGTCGCCGGCGCCCCCACCACCGCCATCACCTCTCTGGCCGCCACCAAGCAGGTCTACCTGGTCGGCCTGGATCAGGAGCACATCGACGCTCTGGTCGCCGAGTCCCCCTACTACAGCGCTTACACCATGAGCGACACCGTCAAGGAAGCCTATAAGCTGACCGGGGATGTGACCACCGTGGCCGTTGGCGCTGTGGTCATCGCCCGTGACGACGTGTCCGATGCCGACGTGTACAACTTCCTGTA
>CAKUHX010000066.1 GCA_934659475.1 uncultured Oscillospiraceae bacterium | reverse complement strand
TGTCGTCAGGATCGGCGTCCTTGTTCACGGCCCAGCAGTTCTCGGTGCCGCAGCACAGGCCGGCCTTTTCTTCGCCGTCAACGCCGCAGTAGATGGGGATCATGGCCAGATCGGCGGGATCCATCAGGAAGCCCTTGTCCTTGTCGGTGACCAGGTTGGAGTACTCCCAGGAACCGTTCTGGAAGAACACGGCCTTGCTGTTGCCGAACTCGGCCTCGGACTCGTCGCCGGTAGCGGTCAGCAGGGCGGCGCCGGTGGTGGCGGAATCAGTGGTGTACAGATCCCAGACGTCCTTGAAGTTGCTCAGATAGGTGCCCTTGATCTCGGCGGGCTGAGAGGTGATGCCGTCGTCGCGGAACTCATAGAACAGGGGCATGTTGGCCAGATGGCCGGAGAAGCGCCAGCTGGAGGAGCCGTCCAGGCCGGCGGAGGAGAAGGCGTCGAAGCCCAGCTCGGCAGCGTGGGCGTGGATGTCGTCGGCAACGGCCTTCAGAGAGGCGAAATCGGTGATCTCGTCCAGAGTGTGGCCAGCCTGCTGCAGCAGGGCCTTGTTGACGATGATGCCATAAGCCTCGTAGCAGTAGCCGGCGGCCAGCAGCTCGCCGTTCTCGCCATAGAGGTTGAAGTCGTCGGTGGTCATCTCCTTGGCGAAGTCGGTGTCGGACAGGTCATAGCAGAACTCGCCCCAGGTCTTCAGGGCGCCGGCGTTGCCGCACTGGAACATGGTGGGGGCGTCGGTCTTGTCCATCTCGACGGTCAGCACGTCGTTGTAAGTACCGGAAGCGGCGGTGACGACCTTGACGGGCACGCCGGTCTCCTGGGTGTACTGGGCAGCCAGAGCCTGCCAGGCCTGGTCGGATTCGGGCTTGCAGTTCAGGTAGTACACCTGACCCGCGGGGGGATTGGAAGAGCTGCCGGAGACAGCGCCGGAAGTGGCGGGCTCATCCTTCTTGCCGCAGCCGGCCAGAAGAGACACCGCCATGGCGCCCACGAGCGCCAGAGACAGGAGCTTTTTACTCATTTTTTCTTCCTCCATTCAAGAATATGTATGAAAGCTCGATGGAAACGGAAATGGAAACGTTTCCATACCCGTTGCTAACATCATACATAGATTGCATCAAAAGTTCAAGTGGATTCTGTCAAAAATGCGCATTTTCGTAGGATCAACAAAATTCTCCCGAAGTTTTTTGGGCAGTATTACCGCTGAAACCGGTTATTCCCCGCAAAAAAGGTCTGACCGCATCGGGGATGGGTGCAAGTGGAGCACCAGGGCGGGCATCACAGAAAAGCGCCGCCTGTGACGACTCGCAGGCGGCGCCTTGGATATATTGTTCTGGAACATTAAACTAACTCTTGCGAGCGCAGCTGCGTCTTCAGAAGCCGTTCTTACGATACTCAGTCGCGCTTTCAACCATTTCTGACAGTTGTCTATTAACGTTTCTTTTCTGTATATTCGATCGTGCCTTTCTTGTCTTTGGCTTCTTTTCTTTCTTTACGAACCTTGCGCCAATATATGTCCTGGATCTCAGGATCTGACTGCTTATGATAGCTACCGCCAGCAGACAGGCAAACAAAAAATGTTGTGAACAGCCAAAGGCCAAAACCAAGTCCAAATTGATTGGATCGCGCACCCATGATCAGGCATATGACCAACCAAATCAAAGCACCGATCATACTTGTATGCCTCCTTTTTAAAGAACGGAAGGACACCTCTCCCCTATCGTGCCACCAGATGGACCAGAATGCCGCCGACGGTGAGCATCAGCGCACCGCAGCCCCGGGTGATGATCTGGGCAAAGGGCAGCAGCTCCATGCGGTGGGCGCCGGACAGGACCGCCACGTTTCCGCTGCCCCCCATGTTGGTGCTGCACATACCGCACACCGCACTCTCCAGGGGGTAAAAGCCCACCAGCTTTCCAGCCCAGGCGGCCACGGCGGTGATCACCACTTCTACCACCAGCACAGTGAAGAAGTAGTAGGGGGACATATTATGGGAGATGGTCTTCAGGTCGATCAGCGTGGCGCCGATGCCGAACAGGGCGGCCGCCGTCCAAGCCTTGATGGCGAGATCCCCCCAGTGGCAGGCGGCGTTTTCCAGCTGTGCGGGCATGAGCCGCAGGGTCTTGACCAGGATGATGAGCACGACCATCCAGGCGTAGACTGGGACGATGGGCACAAAGCGGCGGCACAGCTCCCCCGTGGCATAAAAGCCTAGGGCGATGAAAAGGCCGGTCATCATGGAGGAGAGGGTGGGCTGGCCGTGGTCGGCCCCCCTGGGGGGCTGTCCGTCGTTCACCAGCTGGCCGTTTCCCGTCAGCTGGGGGCGCCGGTGCCCCAGATCGTTCAGCAGTCCGGCAAAGATGATGGCCAGGCAGTTGCCCAGCACCGTGGCCGGAGCCATGCGGGTGAGCACATCGCCGGCGTCCACGCCCAGCACCTCGGCAAAGGTGTGGGACAGGGGCACCGTTCCGGCGGTCATGCCGCCGCTGGTCATGGGCACCGCGATGTACAGGATATTGTCCCAGAAGCCGGTCCCTCCGGCGGCGCCCATCAGGCCGCACACCATCACACCGGAAGAAATGGCCAGCAGGCCCACAGGCACCAGGCGCACAGCCCCCTTCAGCAGCAGGTCCCGGTCGATGCTGAACAGGCTGCCGCAGATCAGGGCGGAGATGTAGAAGATCAGAAAGCCCTGGTCATTGACAAAGCTGTGCATCAGCGCCGCTGAACTTTGAGGCAGCCAGCCGCTGCAGGCCAGCAGGGCCCCGCCGAAGATGCAGAACACCGAGCCGCCCAGATAGGTCCTGACCACGGGGATCGTGTTGCCCAGCTTGTTCAGCCCCTCTCCCAGCACCATCAGCAGGAGAAAGGCCCCTACCAGGTTGGGCGGCACACAGTCCAGCGCCATGCACAGCAGCGTCAGGGCCAGGATCAGGAGGTATACAGGCAGGGGCAGGCTGGCCACAGTGGGCGGCTTTTTTTGTTCCATAGAAACACTTCACTTCTTTTCCTGATCTGTCCGCCGGCCGCGCGGGGCGGGGATCACTCCAGCATCTGCAAAAATTCGTCCTCGGTCAAAACAGGCACGCCCAGCTCCTGAGCCTTGCGCAGCTTAGAGCCGGCGGCCTCGCCGGCCACCACATAGCCCGTCTTTTTGGACACAGAGGAGGCAGACCGGCCCCCTCTCTGCTCCACCATGGCCGCAGCCTCGTCCCGGGTGAACTTCTCCAAGGCCCCGGTGAATACAAAGGTGATCCCGGCAAAGCGCTGATCGCTCCCCTGCTCCGCCGCGGTCATATTGACGCCTGCTTCCCGCAGACGGCGGATCAGATGCCGGCTCTGGGGGCTGGCCATCCACTCCAGGATGCTGCGGGCGGTGATCTCGCCGATGTCGCCCACGGCGGTCAGCTCCTCCAGGGTGGCGTTTTCCAGAGCCTGCATAGTGCGGAACCGGGCGGCCAGGATCTTGCCGGCCTTCTGTCCCACCTGGCGGATGCCGAAGGCGTAGATCAGCCGGGACAGGTCGTTTTCCTTGGAGCGCTCAATGGCTGCCAGCAGGTTCTGGGCGGACTTTGTCCCCATGCGCTCCAGGCCGGACACGTCCTCTTCTTTTAAGAAATACAGGTCGCCGGGGGTCCTGATCAGTCCGGCGTTGACCAGATTTTCCACCACGGCCACGCCCAGGCCGTCAATATCCATGGCGTCCCGGCTGGCGAAGTGGGTCAGGTTGCGCAGCAGCTGGGCGGGACACTCGGCCCCCGTACAGCGCATGTGGGCGCCGTCCTCGTCCCGCACCACCGGCGCACCGCACACAGGGCAGGCCGTGGGCAGGAGATAGGGCTGCGCCCCCTCGGGCCGCTTGTCCATGACCACGGAGAGCACCTCGGGGATGATCTCTCCCGCCTTGCGCACCAAGACGGTGTCGCCGATGCGGATGTCCTTCTCGGAGATAAAGTCCTGATTATGCAGCGTGGCGCTGGTCACGGTGGTCCCCGCCAGCCGCACCGGCTCCAGCACGGCCTTGGGGGTCAATACCCCGGTGCGCCCAACCTGGACCACGATGTCCAGCAGCTTAGAGGGCTTGACCTCCGGCGGATATTTATAGGCCGCGGCCCAACGGGGGAATTTTGCGGTGGAGCCTAAAAGCTGCCGCTGGTCCAGACGGTCCACCTTGATGACAGCGCCGTCGATGTCGAAAGGAAAGCTTTCCCGCCCATCGCCGATTTCTTCCACGCGGGAAACGGCCTGCTCAATGGTTTCGCAGTTGTAATGGGGAATGACCTTAAAGCCCTTGCTTTTCAAATATTCCAGCGTCTCTCCGTGGGTCTGGAACTGGACGTTCTCCGCCCACTGCACGTTGAACACTGCAATGTCCAGATGCCGGGCGGCGGCGATCCTGGGGTCCAGCTGACGCAGGGAACCGGCGGCGGCGTTCCGGGGATTGGCGAACAGGGCCTCTCCCCTGCGCTCCCGCTCGTCGTTCAAGGCGTGGAACACCTTTTTGGGCATATAGACCTCGCCCCGAACGATCAATCCTCCTGTGCTTTCAGAGATGCGCAAGGGGATCGACTTTATGGTGCGGAGGTTCTCCGTCACGTCCTCCCCCACTTGCCCGTCCCCCCGGGTCGCCCCCCGGATGAACAGGCCGTCCTCATATTCCAGGGCCACGGACAGCCCGTCTACCTTGGGCTCAGTCATATATGCCGCGTCGGGCACCGTGCCGCGCACCCGCTGGTCGAAGGCGCGAAGCTCATCAAAGTCAAAGACGTCCTGCAGGGACTCCAGGGGGACCCGGTGGGTCACCGGGGCGAAGGAGGACACGGCCTCTCCCCCCACCCGCTGTGTGGGAGAATCGGGGGTGATGGTCTCGGGGTGCTCCCCCTCCAGCTCCTCCAGGCGGCGCAGCTTGTGGTCATAGTCATAGTCGGACATGGTGGGCTTGTCCAGCACATAGTACTCGTGCCCGGCCTGCACCAGCTCCCGGCGCAGCTGCTCGATCTCAGACAAATAGTCCATTACGGATCTGTCCTTTCCTCACATTGAAATCGGGAGATAAAACGTGGAAACAGCGCCCGCAGCAGCAGAAACAGCCAGAACCCCATCAGGGATCCGGCGGTATTCAGCAGTACATCGTCAATGTCGCTGCTGCGGCCGATGAAGAATTGGATGAACTCGATGGTGCAGGAGGAACACAGTCCCGCCAGCAGCGAGCGGTACCAGCGGGGCCGCCGCCACAGCAGTGCGGCGAAAAAACCCACTGGGAGAAAGATGCCGATATTGGCGATGACCAGAAACAGCACCCAGCCGCCATATAGGCCCCGGCGGATCTCGCTGAAGGGGATCAGTTGGAGGGTATTCCGCTGGAGATCACGATCCACTGGTGGAAACAGGGGCCGCTCTCCGCGGGCTGCGGCCACCCAGCGGTCGACGCTCCAGAAATTGGCGGGAAAGAGGGTAAGGGCGGCCAGACCGGCACAGAACAATGTGAAAAGCAGGAGGGCACGCTCCCGGGATGGCGGGCTGTACAGACCCATACGGGCCAGCCGCCGGTACCGCTGGGGCCTGACACAGGACCAGATGGGCAGGGCCAGGCACATACAGGGCAGCATTTGAAGAAAATAGCTCCAGATATGTTCAAGGTTCCAGTTCAGGCGGGACATCAGTTCCATGATTCGCTCCCATCTTTGTGGTTCAGTTTCTCTCCCAGTTTAAAACGGTGTCGGGCACCTGCCCCACTATCACCGTCTCCGCCGCCAGGATACGGGTCTCCACAGTGGTCTCCAGAGGGCCGCCGGGCAGCAGCACCTTGATGGGGACGTGGACGTTCAGCCAGATCCGGTGGCAAGTCTGATTGATCCCGGCGCTGACGAACTGGCTGTCAAAGCTGGTCTCAACTGTGCCCACCCACAGGGCGCGCACTTGGACCGCCGGCCCCTTGGCCCACAGCAGGTCGGAGTCCAGCAGGCTGCCCACCGGGACGGCTAAGCTGGAGGTGCGCACCCCCTGCACAGCGGTGAGAACAGTGCGGCCCAACTCGGTCTGAAGGCGGCCCATGGCCGCGGCCTGGGCGGTGATGGCGGCGATGCCGCCGGAATCGTCCTTTTGCAGGGTGACCAGGTCGCCGTAGGTCACGCTGCGCGCCTCAAGGTCGGTCAGGACGGCGTCCTGGATGGCGGAGGTCACCTGGTCATGGATCTGCACTTGGGCCGCCGCCTCCAGCATGGGGCGCAGCCGGGCGCGGACGGAGCGGATCGCCGTCAGGCTCAGACCCACGGCTACGGCGAGGGTGAGCAGGACGTATCCCCGGCCGGAACAGCGGCCGCGGACGGGGCGGCGGCCCCTGAGACAGCGCAGTCCGATCCACCACCGGCCCATGCTCTCACCCCCCTCGGGTCAGAGTATGACCGGCACAGCTTGCCCTATTCCCCCAGCAGCTCTTGGGCCGCCAGCAGAATGCCCAGTTTACCGGACTCGAAGGTCAGACCGCCCTGAAGATAGACCGTATAGGGCGGGCGCATGGGCGCATCGGCGGACAGCTCGATGGAGGCGCCCTGTACAAAGGAGCCGGCGGCCATGATGACCGGACTGTCATAGCCCGGCATGTCCCAAGGCTCCGGCGTGACGAAGGAGTCTACGGGAGCGCCCATCTGGATGCCCTTACAGAATTTCTTCAGGGGCTCCGGAGCCTTCATATGCAGCATCTGGATGATGTCGTGGCGGAGGTCGGTGGACTTGGGCTGGGCTTCATAGCCCAGCAGCTCCATCACCCGGGCAGCAAATACGGCGGTCTTTACCGCCTGGGCCACCGTGTGGGGGGCCATGAACAGGCCCTGATACAGCAGCCGGTTCTGCCCAAGGGTGCAGCCGCACTCCCCGCCGATGCCGGGCACAGTCAGGCGCATGGCGGCCCCCTCTACCAGGTCACGCCGCCCCGCCAGATAACCGCCGGTGGGGGCCAGACCGCCGCCGGGATTCTTGATGAGAGAGCCCACCACCAGGTCGGCCCCTACATGGGTGGGCTCAATGGTCTCCACAAACTCGCCGTAGCAGTTGTCCACGATGATGGCGGCATTGGGGTTGGCGGCTTTGATCACCCGGACCATCTCGCCGATCTCATCTACGGACAGGGAGGCGCGGGTGGAGTACCCCTTTGACCGCTGGATCAGAACGACCTTCACGTTCGGGTCGGCGGCTGCTGCCGCCATGCCTTCCAGGTCGGGCTTATTGTTAAGGAGTTCCACTTGACGATACTCTACGCCGTAGTCTTTTAGGGAGCCGTGCCCCTTGTCCACTACGCCGATGGCCCCCAGCATGGTGTCGTAGGGCGCGCCTACGGCGGACAGCAGCACGTCCCCCGCCTTCAGGGCGCCGAACAGGGCACAGGCGATGGCGTGGGTGCCGTTGACGAACTGGATGCGCACAAGAGCGGCCTCGGTCCCAAAGATCTGGGCGTAGATCTCGTCCAGCTTGTCCCGGCCCAGATCATCGTAGCCGTAGCCGGTGGTGCCGGAGAAATAGGCCTCCGCCACCCGGTGGTCCTGAAAGGCTTCCAGAACGCGGCGGGTATTCTCGGCGGATACGGCGTCAATATGGGCGAACTGCTCCGCCAGGTCGCCCATGGCTTGCTGTCCCACCTGGGCCACATACTTGGATATTTGTAAAGGCATAGTACTTTCTTTCCTTTGTGATCGTTAGTTTTTTATTGGACGGATAGCGGCCCGCTCACAGCTTGGCCTGGGCAAAGGCGACGGCCAGATCCACGCAGGACTGGATGTCTGACAGATCGGCCATTTCGGTGGGGGTGTGGATATACCGGCAGGGTATGGAGATGCCGCCGGTGCGTACTCCGGTGCGGGTGACGTGGATGGGGCCGGCGTCAGTCCCGCCGGCGCGGATGATGTCCCGCTGAACGGCGATCCCTTTGTCCTGGGCACACTGCTCCAGTGCCTTGACCACCTCCGGGTGGCAGATCACGGAGCTGTCCATCACCTTGACAGCGGCGCCGCGGCCCAGCTTGCAGGTGCCGTACTTGCCGGAGCCCGGGGTGTCGTCCACATCGGTGACGTCCACGGCGATGCCGTAGTCGGGGTCCACCGACCAGGCCGCCGTTTTGGCCCCCCGGGTGCCCACCTCCTCCTGCACGGTAAAAACGAAGTACAGGTCGTTTTCGCAGGGGCCCACCTGCTCCATCGCCTTCAGCAGGATGGCGCAGGCGATGCGGTCATCCAGATAGGGGGAGATCACACGGCCGTTGACCTCGGTCACGGCGGTATCGTAGACAGCGGTGTCCCCCACCTGTACCAGAG
>CAKUHX010000065.1 GCA_934659475.1 uncultured Oscillospiraceae bacterium | reverse complement strand
GCTGGACAAATGGGGCAAAACCGATTATAAATATGCTTTGCGGAAAAATGGGCTTCGCCCAGCCGCAAACAAAATTACCGTCTGACCACGAAAGAATGAGGTCAAAGCATATGAAAGATCGAACCATTGTCCAAAGGCTCAAGGGCCTGTTCGGCCCCACGGAGCTGACCCAGGGGGAGTGCTGGAAGACCATCCTGCGCTTTTCCATGCCGGTGATCCTGTCCTACCTGCTGCAGCAGGTATATACGATCAGCGACGCCGCCATCGTGGGCCAGACCCTGACCGCCCAGGAGGTGGCCGGGGTGAATGACACTACCTCTCTGGTATTCATCTTTTTGCAGTTCGCCTTTGGCGTCAGCGCGGGCTTCTGCGTAGTCACCTCCTGCCATGTGGGGGCGGGGGACCAGGCGGGGGTGCGCCGCTCCTTGACCACCCAGATCGCGCTGTCCGCCGCCTTCACCGTACTGCTGACGGCGGCCGCCCTGCTGCTGCTGGACCCCATGCTGGCCTGGATCAACGTCACCCCGGACAGTCCGGAGGTCTACCGCGCCGCCTATACCTACTGCGCCATCATCTTCGCCGGCATCGGTGCCCAGCTGTTCTATAACTTCATCTGCTCCTTCCTGCGCAGCATGGGGGACTCGGTGACCCCTCTGGCCTTTCTGCTGTTCTCCACGGTGCTGAATGTGGGGCTGGACCTGCTGTTCATCATCGCGTTCCGCTGGGGCGTAGCCGGTGCGGCGGTGGCCACCGTGACCGCCCAGCTGATCAGCGCGGCGGGCTGTTTCCTGTACGCCTTTGCCAAATACCCCTGGCTCCACCTGCACCGTGAGGATTGGCGCATCCGCGGCTGGGACATCCGGCGGCACGTGATACAGGGGGTGCCTCTGGGCCTGCAGTTCTCTGTGTTGGCGGTGGGCATCATCGTGATGCAGAGCGTGGTGGTGCAGTTCGACATGCTGAACGGCACTATGGTCTCCAGCGCGGCCCAGAACGGCTTTGGTGCGGCCAACAAGCTGAACAGTCTGCTGATGACCCCCATCAACGGCCTGGGCACGGCCATGACCAGCTTTACCGCCCAGAATCTGGGGGCGGGGCACACCGACCGCATCCGCAAGGGCGTTCTGCAGTCCGTGGTGATGATGGTGGTCATCGCCCTGATCTCCGTGGCCGCCGGGCTGCTGCTCACGGTGGACGGCGCCTATCTCCACATCTTCCTCAGTGCCGACAAGGTGACGGAGGAGACCATCCGCTACGGCAATACCTTCCTGTATGTGGATCTGGCCATGTATTTCTTCCTGGGCTTTATCTTTGTCTCCCGCAACTGCGTGCAGGGCATCGGCCGCTCCGCCTTTGTGCTGGCCGCCGGCGCGGCGGAACTGGTGGCCCGGGTGGTGGTGTGTATGCTCGTGCCCGCCGCGCTGGCCGGGGGGCAGGTGAGCGCCGCCGCCCCGGCCGCGGCCTTCTACGGGCTGTGCGCTGCAGATCCCGTGGCCTGGATGGCGGCAGATCTGGCCCTGCTGACCCCCTTTGTGAAGAATATCCTGAAGCAGGATTACCGCTATATGCATCAGCCCGGTGTAAGCGGGCAGATGTAAAAATGTCCCCCGGTCCAACTTGGACCGGGGGACATTTTGATCTGTCAGAAGGTCAGCCGCATTTGGTTCCAGACCACGTTCCCGTGTACGGAGGGGGACACCCCCTCGTTCACAAAGCCGAAGGAGGCGTAATAATGGACCAGGGCGTCCTTGCAGGTGAGCACCAGCCCCCGGCGGCCCTGGGCCCTGGCATCGGCGATGGCCCGGCGCAGCAGCAGTCCGGCGCAGCCCTGCTTCCGGCAGTCGGGCACCGTGTTCACCCCGAAGATCATCTGCCAGGCTCCGTTCTCATCGTGCAGTTCGGCCCGCTGGTACATCTCGTCCGTCAGGCCGGGCCGGTCGGTGACCATGCCGTCCACGAAGGCGATCAGCCGCCCGCCCCGGAACAGCAGCCAGAAGTGGCCGCCATAGTGCAGCAGGCGCTGGCGGAACTCCTCCCGGGTGGCGGCCTCCGCCAGAGGGAAGCACTGGGCCTCCACTGCGGACACGGCGTCCAGATCGTCTATAGAGGCGGTGCGGACCCAGTCCCGCTGCTGCCGCACCCGGCTGTGCCAGCCGCAGCAGGTCAGATGGTCGTCCACCAGCCCAGCCGCCTGCAAAAAAGAGTAGATGATGGTAGGCCCCACAAAGGTAAAGCCACGCCTTTTCAGATCGGCGCTCAGCCGGTCGGACAGGGGGGAGCTGGCAGGCACCTCCGCCTGAGAGGCCGGGCTGTTGACCACGGGCACGCCGTCCACATACTGCCACAAAAAGCGGTCAAAGCTGCCATATTCCCGCTGGATGTCCAGAACGCGCTTCGCATTTTCGATGACGGAGAGGATCTTCCGCCGGTTGCGCACGATGGAGGGGTCGGCCATGAGCTGCTCTACCTTTTCTCCGCCGTATCCCGCCACCTTCCGGGGGTCGAAGCCGTCAAAGGCCCGGCGGAAGGCGGGGCGCTTTTTCAGAATGGTCAGCCAGGACAGCCCCGCCTGCATCCCCTCCAGACTCAGCAGTTCGAAGAGCTGGCGGTCATCGTGGGTGGGGCGGCCCCACTCGTTGTCATGATAGTCCTTGTAGATCTCGTCCGGCCCCGCCCAGGGGCAGCGATCCTGTGTCTCCATATTCGTCTCCTGTCCCGCCCGCGGCGGCTTTTTTTCTATTGTAGCAACTGAGCGGACGGCGCGCAAGGGGGCGCAGACAAAAAATGGCGGAGCCGTTTCCCGGCTCCGCCGTGCTGAATGCTCCGCGCTGCTATCCCTCTGAGACACAGAACATATCCCGGGCCTCGTCAAACAGGTCCACCATGCCGCAGTAGTTCAGGATACTGTACTGCTCCAGCAGGGCCTGCTGCTCCTCATTCAGCTCGTCCCGCTTCAAATACTGCCCGTCGGCGGTGAGGATGCCCACAGGGGTGATGGCGGGCAGCTGCTGATACAGCTCGTCCAGGAACTCCATGAACCCGGTCAGGGGCAGCCCCGCCAGCTTGGCGGTGAGCACTCCCAGATAGTTGGGGCTGATAGCCACGTTCTGCTGTTCTTCGATGTCGTAATTGGCCCAGATGAAGAAGGGGGTGATGTACTGCTTCATGACCTCCTCCGTGGTGCGCTCGGACAGGGCCTTGCCGTAAAGTTCCTCATAGAAGGCGTTTTTCAGCGGCGGCTGGTGGTCGCCGAAGAGCACCACCATAGTGGGTTCTTCCACCTGGCTGTAGTATTCGATCAGCTGTTTCAGTGCATCGTCACTGGCCCGGGCCAGGGCCAGGTACTGGATCGCGGAGCTGTCCGCATTTTTCAGCTGGTCGGGCAGGTCGATGGTGCGCTCCAGGTTGTTCCAGCCCTGGGAGTAGCCGCTGTGGTTCTGCATGGTCACATTGAAGACAAAGCACTTCTGTCCCGCGGCGTTGGCGCTCCGGGTGGTCTCCATCACCGTTTCGTAGTCGGACCGGTCGGAGATGTAGTGCCGGATCAGATAGGGGTCCTCCACGTCCTCCTCATACAGTTGGTGGTCGAAATCCAGATCCTGATAGGCGATGGGCCGGTTCCAGCCGGAGGACTTATAGGGGTGGAAGGCGGTGGTGTCATATCCTGCGCTCCCCGCCAGAGCGGCGAGGGAGGGCATGTCCTCCTTCACATACAGCTGATAGGCCACGGTGTGGGGCGGCTGGAACAGGGTGGAGAAGCCGGTGAGATACTCGAACTCCACGCTGGCGGTGCCGCCGCCGGTGACCGGGGAGTACATCCAGCCCTTGACGGTGTTCTCCGTCAAGCTGTGAAGGAAGGGGGTGGGATCCTCCGAGGGCTCAAGGCCGTCGAAGATGGTCAGGTCGGAGAAGGACTCGTTCATGATGACGATGAGATTCACCGGCTGCCTGGACTCGTCCCCGTCCCGGCCCTGATACTGGTCCTTCAGCTCCAGCACCGCATCATGGGAGTAGCCGTCGGGCTTCTCTACGCTGCTGTACCGCAGGGCCACGGTGAAGTTCAGGGCGAAGCCGTTGCGCTGGGTGACCCACTGCTGGGTGTAGATGCCCAGATCGGGCAGCATATCCGTTTTGAAGAAGGCGAAGGAATACCCCAGAGTGAGGACCCACAGGAGCACGGCCGCCGCCCGGGGCAGCTTTGCCCGCCCCCGCCGCCGGGGGCAGACCAGAGCCAGAAAGAGGAAGGCGACCAGCAGAACGGCGGCCTGGGTCATCTCCGTGTCCATGGAGTAGTCAAAGCCGGCGGCCACGTTGGCCGCCGTGTGCCACCCGGCCACGTCGGCGGGGAAGAGGATGCGCCCGCGGAAGCGCAGCACGTAGTGGTTCACCAGTCCGAAGGCGAAGGACAGGACCGCCCCGGCGGTGCAGGCCCATTTGTTCCGCCCCAGCACCAGACGGCACACGATGAACAGCAGACAATACCAGATCAGGTTCATCAGCACCTGCCAGGCGTACAGGTCGTGGAACACATCGTTGCCGTTGAGGATTTCCACCATCCAGAAGCTGGCCCAGGGCCCCAGCAGCAGCACCAGCCGGGAGGCCCACAGGCCGGGGCGCGCCTTCATATCCAGAATAAGCCGGGGAAAGAAGTCCCCGCAGATAAGTTTTTTCATCGGTCTATCCATTCCTTTGTGCAGCCTCCGCCCAGCAGAGAGGGCGGACAAGCACTATCATAGTGACCACCCCGAAAAAAAGCAAGGGCCGGGGCATGAGTTTAAGAAAAAGTTAACCTGTCATAAAGATTCAGACGACGGGAGAAGGAAAAGGTTCCCGGGAAAATGAAAAATGAATATTCATAGAAAAATGAATAAACAAAACACAATGTAAAAACGGGGAAAACAGGACGATATAAAGGAAAAAACCGGGGCGCCGCAACAAAAGCGCGATATAACAACAACCGGAAGAAAAATAGCCACAAAAAACGGAGATAAGACCCTCGTCACATGACACAAAGGAAGCCGAAAAACAAAGAGCCGGTTTTGACTAAATAACGGTTGACAATGTATAATTAACCGGTGTATACTAAGCACACTTCAAGACAGAAGCTTGAGGTGTTCTTGCAAAGCAGATCCTAAGACTTACCGAAAAGGAGTTTTGAACATGAAAAAGTTTCTTGCTATGACCATGGCGCTGGCCATGGTGCTGTCCCTGGCCGCCTGCGGCAAAAAGGATGAGCCCGCCCCCTCCGGCAGTGCTTCCAGTTCCACCAGCGCTTCCGGCTCCGACACTCAGGCCGCTGTGACCACGGTAGAGGCCGGAAAGCTGCACATGGCCACCAACGCCGCCGTCCCCCCCTATGAGATGGTCACCGACGACGGCAAGTTCGAGGGCATCGACGTAGAGGTGGCCAACGCCATCGCCCAGAAGCTGGGCCTGGAGCTGGTGGTGGACGACATGGGCTTTGATGCCGCCCTGCTGGCCGCTCAGAACGGCTCCAGCGACATTGTGATGGCCGGCGTCACCGTCACCGAGAAGCGTCAGGAGGTCATGGACTTCTCCGACAGCTACGCCACCGGTGTTCAGGTGGTCATCGTGAAGGAGGACTCCCCCATCCAGTCCATCGACGATCTGGCCAACGCCGAAATGATCGGCTGCCAGAAGGCCACCACCGGTTACATCTACGCCTCCGACACCCCTGAGAACGGCGGCTATGGCGAGGACCACGTCACCGCTTACGAGACCGGCGCTCTGGCTGTGGAGGCCCTGAAGAACGATCAGATCGATGCCGTCATCATCGACAACGAGCCCGCCAAGGCCTTTGTCGAGGCCAACCCCGGCCTGAGGCTGCTGGACGGCGACTGGGTCACCGAGGATTACGCCATCGGCATGAAGAAGGGCAACACCCAGCTGCTGGACGCTGTGAACGCCGCTCTGGCCGAGCTGAAGGCCGACGGCACCCTGCAGTCCATCGTTGACAAGTACATCAACGCCGACTGATCGGGACAATAAGAACACAGGACCCATACAGGGCGGGCGGCTTGGACCGCCCGCCCCGCTGTGGTCTACTAATGAAAGGGGGACACGTCCGTGGATTGGGCGCAGACCTACGAGACATTGTCGAAGGCACTGAAAAACGGCGACGTGCTGGGCTTCGGCCAGAAGTCCTTTGTCAGCTTTTATAAGGCATTTGTAGAGGGCGACCGCTGGAAGCTCTATCTGAGGGGCATCGGGGTCACGCTGGAGCTGACCGTCGCCGCCCTGATCATCGGTGTGGTGCTGGGCGTTCTGGTGGCCGTGGTGCGCACGGCCCACGATCAGCAGCGCCCCGGCCGGCGCAATCCTCTCCTGGGGGTGGTCAACGTCCTGTGCCAGGTGTACACCACCGTGATCCGCGGCACCCCCATGATGGTGCAGCTGCTGATCTGGGGCTTTGTCATCTTCAAGACCAGCCGGAACCACACTCTGGTGGGCATCATCGGTCTGGGCATCAACTCCGGCGCCTATGTGGCGGAGATCGTCCGCGGCGGCCTGATGAGCGTGGACGTGGGCCAGAGCGAGGCCGGCCGCTCCCTGGGGCTGGGCTATCTGGACACCATGCGCTTCATCGTCATTCCCCAGGCGTTCAAGAACATTCTGCCCTCTCTGGGCAACGAGCTGATCACCCTGTTTAAGGACACCTCTCTGGTGTCCGCCATCGGCGGCACCGAGCTGGTGTATTATGCCGAGGCCGTGGGCGCCAAGACCTATGAGTATATGTTCCCCTATGTGGGCATCGCCCTGATGTATCTGGTGGTCGTGATGATCCTGACCGCCCTGCAGGGCAAGCTGGAAAGGAGGCTGCGTCAAAGTGATAGACGTTAAACACCTGTCCAAGTCCTTCGGCGACCATCTGGTGCTGGACGACATCTCCGAGCATATCTATCCCGGGGAGAAGGTGGTGATCATCGGCCCCTCCGGCTCCGGCAAGTCCACCTTCCTGCGGTGCCTGAACCTGCTGGAGACCCCCACCAAGGGCAGCATCACCTTTCAGGGCACCGAGCTCACCGACCCCAAGGTGGACATCGACCAGATGCGCCGCCAGATGGGCATGGTGTTCCAGCACTTCAACCTGTTCCCCAATATGACCATCCGGAAGAACATCACCCTGGCCCCTGTGCGCACCAAGCTGATGAGCCAGGAGCAGGCGGACGAGGAGGCCACGGCTCTGCTGCGCCGGGTGGGGCTGGAGGAGAAGGCCGACGCCTATCCCAACCAGCTGTCCGGCGGCCAGAAGCAGCGCATCGCCATCGTCCGGGCCCTTGCCATGCAGCCTAAGGTCATGCTGTTTGACGAGCCCACCTCCGCCCTTGACCCCGAGATGGTGGGCGAGGTGCTGGACGTGATGAAGGAGCTGGCCAACGAGGGCATGACCATGGTGGTGGTCACCCACGAGATGGGCTTTGCCCGGGAGGTGGGCAGCCGCGTGCTGTTCATGGACGGCGGCCACATCCTGGAGCAGAACACCCCCGCGGAGTTCTTCGCCCACCCCAAGGAGGAGCGCACCAAGAGCTTTCTGTCCAAGGTGCTGTAAGCTGGATCGAAGCAAAAGCCCCCGGAGCGGATATTCCATCCACTCCGGGGGCTTTGTTGTACGGGACCGGGCAACCCCGGCCCCCTGCCCGCCTATAGCAGGGGGCGGCGGAATGCCCCGAAGGAAGAAGGAAGGGGGGGCGAGCAGGATGACAGAGGCCATCGTGGTAGCGCTCATCACCGGGGGGCTGACCCTGGCGGGGGTCATCGCGGCCAACGGAAAGAGCCAGGCGGTGATGGAGACCAAGCTGGAGGAGCTGACCCGGGAGGTGCGGCTGCACAACAACTTTGCCCGGCGGATGCCGGTGGTGGAGGAACAGATCCGGGGGCTGGAGCATAGGATGTATGAGCTGGAAAGAGGAGGGAGAGGCTGATATGGAATTCGGGATCGCATCGGTGGCGGCCATTACGGTGGTATGCTATCTGGTGGGGATGGTGGTAAAGGCCATCCCCCATGTAGAGGACAAATATATCCCCATTGCCTGTGGCCTGTGCGGGGCTGTTTTGGGCCCTGTGGCCATGCACCTGGGGGTGGTGGACTTCCCGGCGGCAGACGACCTGTCCGCCGTGGCGGTGGGCATCGTCAGCGGCCTGGCGGCCACGGGCGTCGATCAGATCGGAAAGCAGATCATGGGCTGTAAAGAAGAATGAATCAAAAAGCGCGGCGGGGTTCACCCGCCGCGCTTTTTGAGACTGTCAAAAAAGCAGCAGTACGTAGAGATACGGGAAGGAAGATAGT
>CAKUHX010000064.1 GCA_934659475.1 uncultured Oscillospiraceae bacterium | reverse complement strand
GCCGCCTGGCGGGACAGGGCCAGAGCCCCCCGGAAGGTGCCGTCGCCGCCCACGGCCACGATGCCGTCCAGCCCCAGCAGCTTGCAGGTGCCCAGGGCCTTATCCCGGCCCTCTCTGGTCTTGAACTCCTCGCTGCGGGCCGTGTACAGGATGGTGCCGCCCTTATTGATGATATTGCTGACGCTGCTGCCGTTCATGACCTCAAAGTCATTGTTGATCAGGCCGTTCCAGCCCCGGCGGATGCCTACGCACTCCACATTTTCCCCCACCGCCGTGCGCACCACGGCCCGCACGGCCGCGTTCATGCCGGGGGCGTCGCCGCCGCTGGTCAACACTCCGATACGCTTGACTGCTGATTCCATACAGCTTCCTCCTTATCGCCCTGAATGGGCGTTCCTTTCGGTTTTTCTCATTATGCTACCGGCGGTTTTTCCTGTCAAGGGGCAGTTTATCCCGTCCGTTTCCCGCTGCGTCCCTCACTTTTCCGCCGTCTTCACCATGGCCAGATACTTAGTCTCCGCTTCCTTGTAAAAGCAGTCCAGCTTGCCGATGTAGTTGCTTTTCCAGGGCTTGTTCCGGCCGCAGTAGTGGATGATGGCGCAGTTTTCCCGCACAAAATCCAGATCCATCCGATCTCCCGCCTGCCGGTGGAAGGCAAACAGCCGCTCCGTCATGTTGTAGCGCCAGGCATCCAGGGGGATGATCCGCCCGCCGTACAGGCCGCTGATGATGTCCTGGTCGGGCAGGATCAGCCGGTTCTTGTGGGCCGCGATGTAGTCGAACACCTGGGCATAGTCCTGCTCCTGCCGCAGCTGGCGCAGGTTCATCAGCATGACCCCGGAGTTGATATAGGGGCTGGTCTCGTCCATGTCCAGGCGCAGCTCATTGACGATGTGCAGCAGGTTGCCGATGTGAGAGGCCGCCGCGAAAAAGGCCGTCCCCATGGGCAGGCGGTACAGGTGCCGGATGCTCTGATTGATCACCAGATCGGGGTCCAGATAGAGCACCCGGTCCAGCTCCTGGGGCAGATATTTGGCCGCAAAGATGCGGTAGTAGATCTCCAGGGGATAGCGGTCGGTGGTGGGGGCGCCCTGAAGCTGCTCCTCCCGGATGGTGATGGGGCACAGCTCCCCCCGCCCCGCCAGCACCAGGCGGGTATTGGCCAGCTGCTCATCGGTCATCTCTCCCCGGCTGAGGAGAAAGACCCGCACAAAGCCCTCCTCCCGCTCCAGCAGCGAGGTCAGCATCACGTTCAGCTGATGCAGATAGTTGCAGTCCAGGGTCACAAGAATGTTCAAAGCTTCCGCGCTCATAGTCCCTCCTTCGGATACGGCCGGCTCGATCCCGGCGTTCTTGTCTGCTTTATTATACCTCATTTTGCTCCGAAGCACAGCCCCCATTTTTTCTCCGGGCGCCCCTTTTCAGGCATTTGGAGCAAATTGCCGATTTGTCCCCTCTCCGCAAAGGCCACAAAAACCGCCCCTTTTCTCCGGATGATTTGTAGTGAGAATACGCATTGACTTCATCAAGTTAAAGTTGTATAAAAATAAAAACGGCAATTGAACACCGCAACAGGAGGGATCACCATGAATATCCGTTTTGAAAAAGCCGCGGTCCTGAAGGCCAAGCCCGACATCGACAAGGTCACCTTCGGCTCCGTCTATTCCGACTACATGTTCGCCATGAACTACAACGTGGACAAGGGCTGGTATGACCCCCGCATCGTCCCCTTCCAGGACATCAGCCTCAGCCCCGCCTCCATCGTTCTGAACTACGCCCTGGAGATCTTCGAGGGCCTGAAGGCTTATCGCACTGAGGACGGCAAGGTGCAGATGTTCCGCGTGGACGAAAACGGCAAACGCTTTGAAAACTCCGCCGCCCGTATGGCTCTGCCCGTTCTGCCCTACGCCGACTTTGTGGAGGCGGTAGAGGCCTTGGCCAAGGTGGAAAAAGACTGGGTGCCCGCCAAGCCCAACACCTCCCTGTATTTCCGGCCCGTGATGATCGCCACCAACGCCGACCTGTCCCTCCACGGCTGCACCGATGTGCTGTTCTACATCATCTGCTCCCCCGTGGGCAGCTATTACGCCGGCGGCCTGAAGTGCAACTCCATCCTAGTGGAGGACGAGGACGTCCGAGCCGTCCGGGGCGGCACCGGCTTTGCCAAGTGCGGCGGCAACTACGCCTGCGCCCAGCGGGCGGCCAACCGGGCCATCGCCAAGAACTACAACGATGTTCTGTGGCTGGATGGCGTGGAGCGCCGCTATGTGGAGGAAGTGGGCGGCATGAACATCATGTTCAAGGTGGGCAGCACTGTTATGACCCCTGCCCTGCTGGGCAGCGTCCTGCCCGGCGTCACCCGCAAGTCCATCATCCAGCTGCTGAAGGAGGAGGGCTGCGACGTGCAGGAGAAGAAGATCGACATCGACGAGGTGGCCCAGCTGCTGGAGCAGGGCAAGATCGACGAGGTCTGGGGCTGCGGCACCGCCGCCGTCATCTCCCCCGTGGGCAAGCTGTGCATCCACGGCAAGGACTACACCATCAACAACTATGAGGTCGGCCCCATGGCCCGCCACCTGTACGACACCCTCACCGGGATCCAGTGGGGCCGCCTGCCCGACGTCCACAACTGGGTCTTCCCCATCGGCTGAACTGTCCGTCCAGAAAAACGAAGTCCGCAAAATACCCCTTCTCCCCGCAGGGAGAAGGGGTATTCCTGTTTACAGGTCAAACCGCCGCCGGGCCTCTTCCCGCAGGGAGGGGATCCACCGCACGATGCAAAGGGGGATGTCCAGGCCGACACAGGCGGCCATCACCACCAGGGACCAGCCGGGGCTCCACCGGCCCGCAAAATACAGGTCCATGCAGAACTCGATGCCCACCGTCAGCAGGCCCGCCGACCCGATGCACAGGATCATAGAGGACAGCCGGGACCGCCGCCCGCCCCGCAGCAGGAAGCTGAGCAGGAACACCAGCACGCACGCCCAGCCCAGCATGGGCAGTACCAGCCCCCGGAACCAGCTCCAGCCGTTCAGATCGATGGAGATCATCCACACATAGAGCCCCACCGCGGCCACATCGGCGGTCAGGCGGAAGAACACCGGCAGCCGCCGCACCGCCATGGGCAGGGCGAACCACACCCACAGCATCACCGCCGCCCCCATCACATACAGGGACCAGGGCCGCTGCCCGGGCAGCAGCAGATTCAGCAGGCCGCAGCACAGGGACAGGCTGGCCAGCATAGCGGTGAGCAGGATAGCCGCCTCCCGCTTGGAGGCGGGCTGCACCTGGGCCGGCTTGGTGGGAAAATAGTCCGGCGCGGCGGGATCCGGCCGCCAGGCCGGGGTGCCGCACAGGGGACATTTCTTGGCGGCGGGGTCCAGCTGAACGCCGCAGTTCACACAATAGGACATAGGCAAGGCTCCTTCACAATGTTTCCCGCGGGCTCAGCGGTTGCTCTCCACCCGCACGGGGACCCCCTCCCGCACCAGAAAACGGAAGAAGTCCCGCTCGGTCTCCGTCTCCTCCTGGGTGCCGGCAAAGGTGATCTCCATGGTATCGCCGTAGCTGATGCTGGCGCAGTGGCACCGGGGCACCATGGCCTGCCCCAGGATGACCTCCGCCCCCGTGATATGGGGGGCCATGGCGTCCGGCACAAAAAAGGCCCCCGGGTTGGTAAAGGTGCAGGAGTAGGGCCGCACGGCGTGAAGGCGGTAATTCATGGCCATCACAGGATTTTTTACAAATACCGGGATCGCCCGCAGGAAAAAGTGCTCCGTAAAGCGCACGTTCCCCGTAAAGGCCGCCTGCAGCTCCTGGCGGTTGATGTGCAGCTTCATAAAATGCCGCACCTGCGAGACGATCTCCGGGAAGGTGTAATCCCCCAGCGCCGGGTCGATGTACGGGCGGACGGTGGTGATGAAGTTGCGCAGGGTCTGGCTGGGGAACCAGGCGCGCAGATTGATGGGCACCGCCAGAGCCACCGGCCGCAGGCGGTGGGGGTGCTCCCGCTTCTGTTTGTCCAGGATCACCTGGATCAGCACGGCGGCCAGATACTCCGTGATGGACGCGCCGTAGCACCTGGCCCGCTCCCGCAGGGCGGACAGGGGCACAAAGCCCATGGTCACATGAAAGGTGTAAAAGGGCGCGGGCGTCCCCGTATTGGCATAGGCCCGGGGCAGCCGCCGCAGGCCGAAGGCATGCCGCCCGGCATACCGGGCATAGGCGTCCTCCAGTTCCTCCCGCCGGGGCGGCTCGTTCAGATCCAGGATCCCCTCCCCCGGGGGCACCTCCACCCCCAGCTGCCGCAGATACTCCGCCAGCAGGGTGCGGAAGAACACCATGGCTCCGCCGCCGTCGGACAGGGCGTGGAACACCTCGATGGAGATGCGGCTGCGGTAGTAGTAAAACCGCACCAGCCAGCCGTCGTCCTCCTGAAAGCGCACCGGCTGGCAGGGGTCGGACACGTCCTCCTTCAAGAACGGCCCCGGGGCGGTGTTAGGCTCCAGATAGTACCAGAACAGCCCCCGGCGGATGCGTACGGCAAAGCCGGGGAACCGGGGCATCACCCGGTCGATGGCCGTTTGAAGGGCCGCCGCCTCCACCGGCCGGGCCATTAGGGCGGAAAAGCGGTAAATGGCGGAGTACTCCTCGCTCTGCAGGGCGGAGTACAGGATCCCCGCGCTGTCCAGCTTATACCAGCGGCTGTTGGGCCTGGCCATCTGCTTTTCCCCCTTTCTGCGTCTTTATCGATATGCCGTTTGCCCGGTCTCCTCAAGCCTTCGTCTCTTCCGCCTGTCCAGAAGAAGAAACGGCAGGTGGAACAAAACGAGCACTGCGATCCCCAGGGCAAATATCCGCACCAGATACACATACCATCCCCGGTCAAGGTTCAGATAGGGCAGCCCCTCCAGCGGCGGTCTGGTCAGATAGAAAAAGTTCGTGTCGTATACAGACAGCGCCCCGTTGACATAGAGCATCACAAAGGCCAACAGCATCAGCAGACCAATGTTTTTCCCCAGTGTTTTAAGGCTGCCCAGCTTTGCCCGCCCGGAGAGGATCAGATACAAAGAAAACCACATGAGCCCCGCATGGTACACAAAGCACTGATAGGCAAAGGGCGTGGTAAGATCCGTCCCGTTCGTGGGGATCATAATGGCACAGAAGCTGCCAAGCGTCCCCATGACCGCTGTAAAATCGATCCACATCTCCTTCGGTCTTCCGTCCCGCCCAAAGGTGATGTACAGCACCGCGAAGATCAGCAGGCTGCACAGATGCAGGGGCAGACACAGCGGGTCCAGGTGCATGCCGCCCCCCGGACTGTCCACCATGCCGGTCATGACCTTATTGGTCTCGCTGAGGGCACAGATCGCCGTCATGATGATCCCCGCCCGCTTTAAGCTGAACCGCTTCTTCACACTGAGACAGCACATCCCTGATACAAACACGGCGCAAAGGGCGATCCAAATAAAATGCTCTGTGGTAAACATATCCGATCCCTCACAAGCTGTGATCTGCAAGCCTGACCATCATACCACATCCCGCCTTCCCGCGCAACAGCCCTGTTTCCCGTGAATATCCTGTCCCCCGCTTTTCTTTCTCCTGATACTATGGTAGAATAGGCATGGAAATTACTTGCCCGGAGGTCATTATGGACAAGCTGAAGCTCATACGAAACCGAAAGTCAGAGGCGGACAGTCCCCGGATGGATCCCCTCATGCGGGCCCTGAAGGCCATCCACAGCGCCGGCTCCCCGGACAGCATGACGCCGGAGGAGCTGGAGCACCAGCGCCGCAGCCAGGAGATCCTGGGCCGTCTGGCCGCCCCCATGGCGGGGCTGGAGTGGCAGGAGTTCTCCCTGTCCGGCATGGCCGCCGCCTGGACACGGATGAAGGCTCCCCACGGCCGGCACAGGGCCATCCTGTACTGCCACGGCGGGGGCTACACCAGCGGGAACCTGGGCTACGCCCGGGTGCTGTCCTCCAAGCTGGCCAACGCCACGGGGTACGATGTGCTCAGCTTTGAATACCGCCTGGCCCCGGAGTTCCCCTATCCCGCCGCGGTGGAGGACGCCCTGCGGGCCTGGGACCACCTGATGCTGCTGGGCTACGGCGCCCGGGACATCGTGGTGGCCGGCGATTCCGCCGGGGGCAATCTGGCCCTGGTGCTGTGCCTGCGGCTGAAGGCGGCGGGCCGCCGCCTGCCCCGGGCGCTGGTGCTCATGTCCCCCTGGACGGACATGACCATGTCCGGGCCGTCCTATGCCCAGCGGGCGGAGATCGACCCCATGCTCACCCCGGACTATATCCGCGCCGTGCGCCTGGCCTATGCCGGCGGGCACGACCTGCGCTCCCCCGACCTGTCCCCCCTGTTCGGCGACCTGTCCGGCTTCCCCCCCACCCTGATCCAGGCGGGGGACCACGAGATCCTGTTCTCCGACTCCCAGCAGCTGTATGAGGCCATGGAGCGTCAGCATGTCCCCTGCCGTTTTGAGGTCAGCGAGGGCATGTGGCATGTGTTCCAGATGTTCCCCTCCCGCAAGTCCGCCGCCGCCATCCGCAGCATCGCCCGGTTCCTGCTGGAGCTGTGACCGTGTGAAAACAGAAAACCCCCGGCCAGATCATGGCCGGGGGTTTTGCATTGAGATCACTTGTCCTCTTCGTCCTCGTCATCCGCCTCGACAGTGTCGTCGGACAGATCCAGGGAGAAACGGGTATTGCAGTTGGGGCACACGACCACGCCCTCAGCCAGCTCATCGTCGCCGATGAACAGGGGTTCGTCGCAGTTGGGGCACTCCACCTCAAAGCCGTCCTCTTCATCCTCGTCCTCGTCGTCCTCTTCCTCGTCATAGACGATGGACTCCACGTCGGCCAAGTCGTCGGACAGGGCGTCGATCTCCTCGCCCAGGTTCAGGGCGTTCTCCTCCATGTCCTCCAAGGACAGGCCGACCTCCTCCAGGATGCCGATCATCACGGAGATGAGCTTGCCCTCCTTGGACTTCTCGGTATCCAGATCCAGGCCCTCAGCCAGACCCTTCAGATAAGCGACTTTCTCGGAAATAGTCATAGTTCGTTCCCTTTCTGAGAGAAATTCTCACAAATAGGCGGTTAGTTTATGCGGTAGGTAATACGGCTCGGACACTTAAGCGTATCACGCCTCGCACCCTCCGCGACGGGCAACTGCTCAATACTCCGCCGAAAATGCCGCTCCGCCCACCGGGCGTCGCCTGTTTTTCGGTCTGCGCATTTCGCTGCTGCCCTGCTCCCGGGTGCTCGGACGCGTGGGGTTATCACGCCTCGCCTGTTCGCAACGCGCGGCTTCCCTCCGACTCGGGCTGGTGTCGGCGGCCGATGGCCGCCCTCCCTCGCCCTCGCTCCGGTCCATCCGCGCTGCTCACAACGGCTCGGACACTTAAGCCTTACAGCGGGACAGGTACTCGCCGGTGCGGGTATCGACCTGGATCTTGTCACCGATGTTGATGAACAGGGGCACCTTGATCTCAGCGCCGGTCTCCAGAGTGGCGGGCTTCAGGGTGTTGGTGGCGGTATTGCCAGCCAGGCCGGGCTCGGTCTCGGTGACCACCAGATCCACGAAGTTGGGGGCCTCAACGCCCACGACCTTCTCCTTGTAGATCATCAGCTTGCAGATGGTCTCCTCCTTGACGAAAGCGAAGCTGGCGGGCAGGTCAGCCTTGGCCACGGGGATCATGTCGAAGGTCTCCTGATCCATGAAGTAATACAGGTCGCCATCGTTATAGCTGTACTGTACCTCCTTGCGCTCGATAAAGGCGGTCTCGAACTTGGCGGTGGGGTTGAAAGAGGTCTCGGTCACGCCGCCGCTGAGAACGTTCTTCATCTTGGTGCGCACAAAAGCGGCGCCCTTGCCGGGCTTAACGTGCTGGAATTCGACGACCTGCATGACCTGGCCGTCCATCTCGAAGGTCACGCCGTTGCGGAACTCGCCTGCAGTGATCGTTGCCATTGGGATCATCCTCCATTGTATGAAATATCATCTGATTTATTTTACCCCATCTTGTCCCAGTTGACAAGAGGGAATCAGGAAAATCCGCCCCATTCTTTTCCTTTTCTGGCGTCTTGGCGCCACAAGATCTCATCAAAAAGGACCCGGGGCAAGCGCCCCGGGCCCTGTCGGGTCGGATCAAAGGGGAGCGAATTACTTCAGCTCGACCTTGCCGCCGGCCTCTTCCAGCTTCTTCTTCAGCTCCTCGGCCTCGTCCTTGCCAACGGCCTCCTTCAGAGTCTTGGGGGTGCCCTCGACAGCAGCCTTGGCCTCGGCCAGGCCCAGACCGGTGATCTCGCGGACAGCCTTGATGACCTTGATCTTGGCGGCGGCGTCGAAGCCGGTCAGGACCACGTCGAACTCGGTCTTCTCCTCAGCGGC
>CAKUHX010000063.1 GCA_934659475.1 uncultured Oscillospiraceae bacterium | reverse complement strand
TCTCCTCGGTCTCCTTGTTGCGCAGACGCACCCGCACCTTCAGGGGGGCGGCATAGGTGGCGTCCCGGCCCTTGCACTCCTCCACGTCGTACTTGGGCTTTTCGTCCATGGAGTAGTCCACGAAGGACAGCTCCAGATTGCCCGCATAGTCGGAGATGGAGCCCACGTCCTTGAATACCTCCCGCAGGCCGGTATCCAGGAACCACTGGTAGGAGGTCTTCTGCACTTCCAGCAGATAGGGCATCTGCAGGATCTCCTCGTGGCGTACGAAGCTCTTGCGCAGGGTCTTGCCGTAGTAGACATCCTTGACCATTCTAAAAAATCAGCTCACTTTCCTCTGTTCTGAATGAGTGGATCAACATTTTTCTCCCCCGGAACGACCTGTCCCGCCCGATCCTTTGTGGATTCCTACAAATTTTTCGGCGTTGGGATTTTGCGCACGCCCGGCGCAGTTGTAAGTTTCGCAGGAACTTCTCTTGTGTTTCCCGCCGGGCTGTGGTATCCTACGAACAGAGCGTGGGGGACTGCGCTCTTTTCTATAGGGATATGAAAGCATTTTATTGTACCACGGCACTGTTTTTATGTCAAGTATCTTTCCGGCCCGGCCGGTTTTTTCTTTTTTCAGGAAAAAACCTTCTCCGCCCCCTGCCAATTTTTCTCCCCAACTTTATTTGACATGCCCACGCAAATATGTTACAATTCGGTTACAACTTCAAATTTATGTGAACCGCCTTAGGAGGAACTTATATGTCCGCACGATCCATCCCCCTTACCTATAAGGGCCGCGCCCTTCGCCGCAAGGATAACCTGATCTACTACGGCACCATGGCCGAGAAATATATAGCCGTGCTGCAGGTCCAAGCCGCCCAGGATATGAACGGCCTGCCCATGTCCAGCAAGGTCTCCGTCCAGCTGCAGCTCACCGATCCCGACCTGAAGGGCCGCGACCGCATGGTCAAGAGCACGGAGAAGCCCAAGGACAGCCTGTTCGACGCTCTGGATCTGGCCTGTATCTGGCTGGACCGCTTTCAGGAGAAGGGCTGACCTCTCTCCCCGTCCCTTCCCGCCAAACAGAGATGCTGGAGGAATCTACCTATGAATTTTCACCGATCCGCAGGGGCCCGCGCAGCGGCCCTTCTGCTGTCCGCCGCCATGCTGTTCACCCCCGCCCTGGCCGCTTCCAACGGCGTCGTCACCGCCGAGAGCGGTCTGCACGTGCGCCAGGCCAGCAGCGCTGACAGCGCCTCGCTGGGCCTGCTGGAAAAGGGCACCACAGTAGAGATCCTGTCCGATCTGGGCAACGGCTGGCTGGAGATCTCCTATCAGGCCGCCGCGGGCTTTGTGTCCAGCGAGTATGTCGAGCCCACCACCGTCACCGGCAAGGTGAACGCCGGCCCCCTGAACGTGCGCTCCGCCCCCGGCACCGACGGTACGAAGGTGGGCCAGCTGGCCAAGGGGACCGAGGTGGAGATCCTCTCCAGCGAGGACGGCTGGTATCAGGTGATCGGCGGCGATCTGGCGGGCTACGTCTCCGCCCAGTATGTCACGCTGGACAGCCAGTCCGCCAGCATCACCTATATCAAGGTGGTGGAGGGCCCCCTGAACATCCGCTCCGGCCCCGGCTCCAGCTATGACAAAGTGGGCAGCCTGCGCTCCGGCCGCGTGGTAGAGACCTATGGCCAGGAGAATGGTTGGTACAAGATCGAGAACGGCTACGTCTCTGGCGACTATGTCCGCATTGCCGAGGCCAGCGAGGCCGCCCAGAACGACCTGGGCAGCGAGATCGCCGAATATGCCCTGCAATTCGTGGGCTGCAAATACCGCTATGGTGCCTCCGGCCCCAGCGCCTTCGACTGCTCCGGCCTGACCAAATACGTCTATAAGCAGTTCGGCTACACCCTGAACCGCACCGCCTCCGCCCAGCTGGACAACGGTACATCCGTTTCCCGCAGCGAGCTTCAGCCCGGCGATCTGGTCATGTTCAAGAAGGCCGGCTCCAGCGCCAGCCGCGCCTCCCATGTGGGCATCTACATCGGCAACGACCAGTTCGTCCACGCCTCCTCCTCCTCTGTGGGCGTGATCGTCAGCGACATCAACACCTCTTACTACAAGACCGGTTTTGTTGGCGCCCGGCGCATCGTGTGACCTATCTGGACCGTAAAAACTCCCCCGCACGGTATTCGCCGCGCGGGGGAGTTTTTTGTTTGGATCGCTCAGCCCAGCTTTTTCACCCAGTTCTTCAGGGCGGGACCGGCCTCGTCCACATGGCTGCCGTGGATCGCAAGCCCCTCTGTCACCGCCGCGCCCTTGGCCGCAGCGGCGATCTCCCGCTCCGTGCGGCACAGTCCGCTGCCCTCGTGGGTGCAGAAGGGGCAGATGGTCTTGCCGGAGAAGTCCCCCTGCTCCAAAAAGGTGTACACCGCCATGGGCATGGTGCCGCAGTAGTTGGGATAACCCAGATAGATCCGGTCATATTTGCTCAGGTCGCCGGGCAGCTGGGCCAGCTCCGGCCGGGCGTTGTCCCGAAAGTCCCTCTTTACCTCGTCCACACAGGCCCGGTAGCCCTGGGAGTAGGGCACCTTCTGCCGGATCTCGAACAGGTCTCCGCCGGTCAGCTCCGCCAGCTGCTCCGCCGCTTTGGCGGTGTTGCCCTTTTGGATCGTGCGCATCGCGCCGCCAAAGTAGTTCTCCCCCGCCCGGGAATAATATGCGATCAGGACTGCCATACAGATCCCTCCCTTGTATTCAAATGCAGTATTTCTCGATGTAGGCGTTCTGGCACTTTTTGATCACCTTCACCGCCTCTTCCCGGGGCAGCACATCGCTGACCACGGTCTCCTTCCCCTCCAGGCTCTTATACACCCGGAAGAAGTGCCGGATCTCGTTGGCCACATGGTCGGGCAGCTGGGTGATGTCCTGATAGCTGTTGTAGGTGGGGTCCTGGAAGGGGATAGCGATGATCTTCTCGTCCAGGGCGCCACCGTCCTCCATGGAGATCACGCCGATGGGGTAGCACTCCACCAGGCTCATGGGGCGGATGCACTCGGAGCACAGCACCAGCACATCCAGCGGGTCGCCGTCGTCCGCCCAGGTGCGGGGGATGAAGCCGTAGTTGGCGGGGTAGTGGGTAGAGGTATAGAGGATGCGGTCCAGGCGCAGGGC
This sequence comes from uncultured Oscillospiraceae bacterium, assembly GCA_934659475.1. Taxonomy (GTDB): domain Bacteria; phylum Bacillota; class Clostridia; order Oscillospirales; family Oscillospiraceae; genus Lawsonibacter. The sequence goes on along the minus strand of CAKUHX010000063.1, from coordinate 5,311 downwards.
CCCCGTCTCCTTATCCATCTCATACTTGTTTTTAGAGCCCTTCTCGATCTCGATCACGGCCAGAAAATCCTCTGCCCGCACCCGCCCCGGGGCCACATCATGCCATAGATTCATATCATATCCTCCTCTTTGCCCCGGCACGGACCCAATGTCATTCAGTCAGGGACTTTGTCATTGCGAGCCAGTCCGCAGACTGGTGCGGCAATCCGCTTTTTTCAACGTTTCAGATACAGATCCCCACGGCAGTGACATCGGTCACTGCCTCGGAATGACAGGTTTTCCTTCATTGGATGGCATTGGGCACAGCCGGGGCCGCTGTTTCTGCTTTTGTCCTACTGCTGGGCACTCTGGTCCGGGTGGTACTGCTTGCAGGTGCACTTCTTCCACTTCAGGCCGCTGCCGCAGGGGCAGGGGTCGTTGCGGCCGATCTTGACCACCTTCACCGGCTGCTTGCGCACGGTGCCGTCGCTCCCCCCGGCGGACTCGCCGGTGATCTTGGCCACCCGGGTGCGCTTGACCTCTTCGTTCTTGCGCAGGCGCACCATGAACAGGCGGCGCAGGGTCTCCTCCTGAATGGCGGCCACCATGCTCTCGAACATCTCGTAGCCCTCGGTCTTATAGGCCACCACGGGGTCGGTCTGGGCGTATGCCCGCAGGCCGATGCCCTGCTTCAGCTCGTTCATGGCGTCGATGTGGTCCATCCAGTACTCGTCCACCACACGAAGCATGATGATGCGCTCCAGCTCCCGCATGAGGGGGCTGCCGATCTCCTGCTCCTTGGCGGCGTAGACCTTCTCCGCCTTCTGGCTGACCAGCTCCACCAGGCCCTCGGCGTCATACTGCTGCAGCTGCTCGTCGGTCAGCTCCAGCTCCCCCGGGGCCAGGAACATGGTGCGGAAGGGGGCCACGGCCTGCTGGAAGGACTCGGCGTCCATGTGCTTCTGCTCGCCCATATGGCCCAGGATGGCGGAGCGGACGGTGTTATGCAGCATGTTCTGCAGGGACTCCTGAAGATCATCCCCGGCCAGCACCTGAGCGCGCTGCTTATAGATGACCTCGCGCTGAGTGTTCATCACATCATCGTACTGCAGCACGTTCTTACGGGTCTGGAAGTTCCGGGACTCCACGCTCTTCTGGGCGTTCTCGATGGCGCCGGAGAGCATCTTGGCGTCGATGGGGGTATCCTCGTCCAGGCCCACCTTCTCCATCATGTTCATGATCCGCTCGGAACCGAACAGACGCATGATGTCGTCCTCCAGGGACAGGTAGAACCGGGTCTCGCCGGGGTCGCCCTGACGGCCGGCGCGGCCGCGCAGCTGGTTATCGATCCGGCGGGACTCGTGCCGCTCGGTGCCCAGAATGAACAGGCCGCCCGCGGCGCGGACCTTCTCCGCCTCATCCTTGATGTCCTGCTTATACTTGGCCTCGGCCTGCTGGAACATCTGCCGGGCCTGCAGGATCTCCTGATCATCCGTCTCGGCAAAGCCGGTGGCCTCGGCGATCAGCCCATCGGTCATGCCCGCCCTGCGCAAGTCGGCTTTGGCCAGAAACTCCGCGTTGCCGCCCAGCATGATGTCGGTGCCGCGGCCGGCCATGTTGGTAGCCACAGTAACGGCCCCGAACTTACCGGCCTGGGCCACGATCTCCGCTTCCTTCTCGTGGTTTTTGGCATTCAGCACATTGTGCTTGATGCCCATGCGGGAGAGCATCTTGCTCAGCAGCTCAGACTTCTCGATGGACACGGTGCCCACCAGCACAGGCTGGCCCTTGGCGTGGCACTCCTCCACCTGCTTCATGATAGCGCGGTACTTGCCCGCCTCGTTCTTATACACCACGTCGGGGTGGTCGATACGGGCCAGGGGCTTGTTGGTGGGGATCTCCACGATGTCCAGCTCATAGATGGTGCCGAACTCCTCCTGCTCCGTCATGGCGGTGCCGGTCATACCGGACAGCTTGTCGTACAAGCGGAAGTAATTCTGGAAAGTGATGGTGGCCAGCGTCTTGGACTCGTGGGCCACGGTGACGTTCTCCTTGGCCTCGATGGCCTGGTGCAGGCCCTCGTTGTACCGGCGGCCGATCATCAGACGGCCCGTGAACTCATCGACGATGATGACCTCGCCGTCCTTGACCACATAGTCGATATCCCGCTGCATGACGCCGTAAGCCTTGATGGCCTGGTCGATGTGGTGGGCCAGGGTCATGTTCTCGGCGGCGGCCAGGTTCTCGATCTTGAAGTATTCCTCGGCCTTTTTGATGCCCTTGGCCGTCAGGGTGCAGGTCTTGTGCTTTTCGTCCACGACGTAATCGCCATCGGCCTGCTCATCGGTCTCCACCTTGTCTTCCAGCTCCACCACCACGCTCTTGCGCAGGGTGCGGACAAAGCGGTCCACCTGGGTGTACAGGCTGGAGGAGTCCTCGCCCCGGCCGGAAATGATCAGCGGCGTGCGGGCCTCATCAATGAGGATGGAGTCCACCTCATCGACGATGGCATACACATGGCCGCGCTGCACCATGTTGTCCTTGTAGGTCACCATGTTGTCGCGCAGGTAGTCAAAGCCAAACTCGTTGTTGGTGCCGTAGGTGATATCGGCATTGTAAGCACGGCGGCGGGCATCGCCGTCCAGCCCCTGCACGATGAGGCCCACGGTCAGGCCCAGCCAGCGGTAGAGCTTGCCCATCCACTCGCTGTCGCGCTTGGCCAGGTAATCGTTGACGGTAACGATATGCACACCCTCGCCGGTCAGAGCGTTCAGGTAGGCGGGCAGCGTTGCCACCAGCGTTTTGCCTTCACCGGTCTGCATCTCAGCGATGTCGCCCCGGTGCAGGGCGATGCCTCCCGTGACCTGCACGGGGAAATGCTTCATGCCCAGCACACGCCAGGCAGCCTCACGGCAGACGGCAAAAGCATCCGGCAGGATCTCATCCAGCGTGGAGCCGGCAGCCAGTTTTTCTTTCAAGGCCGGGGTCTGGGCCTGCAGCTCAGGATCGGACATGGCCTGATACTTGGGCTCCAGTGCCAGCACCTGCTTGGTCAGGGGGTTGATCTTTTTCAGCTCTCGGTCCGAGAAGCTGCCAAAGAGTTTTTCAGCAAGGGACATTGATCACACCTCATCTATCAAAAATCCGGGCAGAAGCCTGCCCGCGCGGAAAACTAACATACAGATATATGATACACCAAACCCGCAGAGCCGTCAAATCCAACTCCCCTGTTTTTCCGGTGTTTTGAATGAACTTTCTGTAAAATCATTCCCATCGGCGTCTCTTTGCCGCATCTTTTCCAAAACAAAACAGCGCCCGTACTCTTTGCAAAGCGCGGACGCTGTCGGTTTTTGTCTTCTGTTTTTTAAAGGGTTTCCAGCACCCCGGGCAGCTGGCTTATGTCGTCGATGACATGGGCGCACACGGCCTCCAGCCGGGCGCGGGACTGATGCCCGCTGGTGCAGAGGACGCATTTTGTCCCCATGGCAGCCGCCACCTCGGCATCGTGGGTGGTATCCCCCACCATCACGCAGGCGGCAGGGTCCACCCCGCTGTTCCGGAGCCAGTCTTTGCCCACCTGCACCTTGCTCACGCCGTAAATGTCCTGAAGACCGAGCAACTCGGTAAAATAGTCCTCAAGACCCCGCGCGCGTACCTGCTCGATCAGGTAATCGCGGCGGGAGGCGGAAAGCACAGCCTGCTGCCAGCCCCGGCGCTGGAGCTCTGCCAGCGTGGCGGCGGCGTTTGCCATGGCAGGGCAATGCCGCTCGACTCCGGCGTTATAGTGCTCCATAAACCGGGCAGCCAGCTCCGGGTAGGGGTGTCGGGCAAAATCAAACCCGGCGCGGAGGTAATATTCCTCAATGGGGAAACCAAAGATCTCCCGGTATTCGGCAAGGTCATACCGCTGGGGGTAGCCGTGCGTTTCCAGCATCCAGTTCAGGCACCCGTGGGTGAAATCCACATCGTCCAGCAGGGTCCCGTTCCAGTCCCAGAAGATGATTCCGTTTGGCTGCATGGCTTCCTCCTTTTGTGAGGGCTTACTCAAAAATCTTTTTCAGGGCGGTGTTGGATTCAATGATCTTCACCAGCAGCACACCCAGCACGGTACAGCTGATGAGCTCGCCGATGCCCACCGAGATGCCGTTGGACACGCAGGCCAGCCAGAGCGGAGCCGAGGAGCCCGGCTCCGGGAAGAGCACCGCGATCTCAATGCCGATGATGACGGCATTGAACGCCACCGGAGGCAGCGAGGCCGGGATTGCCAGCCCGCCGATGCGGACATTGCGCAGCTTGTAGGTCACCACGCAGGCCAGCAGCGTTGCCAGCGTGCCAAGGATGACATCCACGATGGTGGAGCCCAGCAGGTTTGCCAGGAAGCAGCCCAGCACCACACCTGCAATATACTCTGCGCCAAACACGGGCAGCAGGCAGAGAGCCTCGGCCACACGCACCTGCACGGCACCGTAAGAGAGCGGCTGCAGCGCCATGCAGAGCACAACGTACAGGGCTGCCACCACCGCGCAGCGGGCCAGTTTGCGGACGGAAACATTATTTTTCATATACTACTCCGGCGGAATGAATTTTGACCGCGCAGGGACCGCCAGTTCCTGCGGGTTTGGCCCGGCGTGGTTCGAGACACACCGGGGAGCCTAAAATCCTAAGTTGCTCTTTGGAGCTGTGCATCAGGCACAACAGAGAGAATTATAGCATAAAAATGATGAGAATGCAACAAAAAGCCCTCTCCGCTTCGCTTTGCTCAGCACCTCTCCCAAAGGGAGAGGCAAGACTTGGCTCCCTCTTTGGGGGAGCTGTCGAGCATTTGCGAGACTGAGAGGGCGTATTTTTAGTCTCTTGCGTGGCCCACATACACCAGCGCCAGGGTATCGGGGCCGGTGTTGGCAGAAACGACGCCGCCCAGCGTAAAGGTGATAAGCGGGTCTTTGCCAAAGGCTTTCTTGCAGGCCTTTTCCAGCTCTGCCGCCTGCGGGATGTTGGTGTGACCGATCATATAATCAAAGTCTTCCACATCCCCGGCGCGCTTCTTGCACAGCTCGATCATAGCAGGCACCACTTTGTCGTCGCCGCGCACTTTTCCCTCCACCTTGGTCTTGCCGTCGATGAGGGTGATGATGGGCCGGATGCCCATAAGCTCGCCCATGACAGCGGCGGCGGCAGAGATGCGGCCGCTCTTCTTCATCTGCTTGAGGCTGTAGGGTCCCAGGATGATCTCCATCCGGTTCATCTTGTCCTCAAACTCGTGGATGACCATGGGGATCTCCGCGCCGTTGCGCAGCTTGCGGGCCATCTCACACAGGTACCAGCCAAACAC
>CAKUHX010000062.1 GCA_934659475.1 uncultured Oscillospiraceae bacterium | reverse complement strand
GGTGTGCGCCCAGGTGGCCGCCATCCAGCGCTCCGCTGCGGCCGCCGCCCAGGTGGACGTGCTCAACTCCCTGGCCGCGGTGGCCGCGGCCAACAATTACTGTATGCCTCTGGTGGACAGTTCCAACGTCATCCAGATCACCGAGGGCCGCCACCCTGTGGTGGAAAAGGTGCTCAAGGGGGGGCTGTTCGTCCCCAACGACACCCACATGGACGGGGGAGACGACCTGTGCGCCATCCTCACCGGCCCCAATATGGCGGGCAAATCCACCTATATGCGTCAGGTGGCCCTGATCGTCCTCATGGCCCAGATGGGCTCCTTCGTCCCCGCCCGCTCCGCCCACATCGGCGTGGTGGACCGCATCTTCACCCGCATCGGCGCCAGCGACGACCTGTCCTCCGGCAAGTCCACCTTCATGGTGGAGATGACCGAGGTGGCCGCCCTGCTGAAAAACGCCACCCCCGCTTCCCTGCTCATCCTAGACGAGATCGGCCGGGGCACCAGCACTTACGACGGCATGGCCATCGCCCGGGCGGTGCTGGAGTACTGCGCGGACAAGAAGCGCCTGGGCTGCAAGACCCTGTTCGCCACCCACTACCACGAGCTCACCGCTCTGGAGGGGGAGATCCCCGGGGTGAAGAACTACAACATTGCCGCCAAGAAGAAGGGCGGCGACGTGATCTTCCTGCGGAAGATCGTCCGGGGGGGCGCCGACCAGAGCTATGGCATCGAGGTGGCCAAGCTGGCCGGGGTGCCCGACCGGGTGATCCGCCGCGCCCACCAGATCTTAGAGGAATTGGAGTCCGGACAGCCCGCCGCCCCCGCCGCAGCCCCGGCCCAGGGGCAGATCTCTCTGCTGGATCTGGGGGGGCAGACCGTGCTGAAAAAGCTGGAGATGACCGACGTGAACGTCCTGTCCCCCATCGAGGCCCTGAACCTGCTGGCAGAGCTGAAAGAGGACCTGCGGGGGTGATCCCGGGCGGCCACATGGGGCCGCCCCTACAATACACACCATCCGTTTATCGTATCCCGTAGGGGCCGCCCCGTGTGGCGGCCCGACTATCCCATCCACCGCCCCCTCATCCGGCCCTGCGGGCCACCTTCCCCCCTGTGGGTGGAAGGCTTACATAGGCGCTTTATAGCTTTCCCCACTCAGGGGGGAAGCTGTCGAGCAGACTGGGGCCCCCAATGTGACCCAGCGTAAGCGGTCACATTGGGGAGAGGACGAGCAGCGAAGTGAATGAGCCATGGCATTTATGCCGTGGCGAACGATACGCAGCTTGCGAGGACGACACTGATGAGGGGGCGGATCACAGAACCCCGGGCGGATGAGGACATCCGCCCGCCAGGAGCATCAAAAACTCTGCTCCCTATCCCAAAAACGGGTGGTCGGGTATCACCCCCCACGAAAGGAGCCTTCCATGAAAAAAACGATTCTCTCCGCTCTGCTGCTGTCCCTTCTGCTTGTTCTCGCCGCCTGCGGCGCGAAGCAGGGCGATGCCGCCTCCGCTTCTTCCTCCGGCGGCTCCGCATCTGTTTCTTCTTCCGCACCGGATGATGGGGCCGTGTCATCCGCCGGGGCGTCCTCCGGGGCCAGTTCCTCCGGGCTCACTCCCCTGACCACAGAGGAGCTGGCCGCCGCCCACGAAGCGGCGTATGCCTATTATAAGGACACCGTGTTCGAGGTGCAGACCCTGACCGAGATCGCGCCCCGGGATGGGGAGATCTCCTTCCAGGTGGCCTGCACCAAGGGCGGCACGCCCCAGGATCCGGACCGCGTCATCTCCCTGGAGCGCCAGGACGGAGTTTGGGTCGTGGTGAACGAGGGGTATTGATGCCGTCAGCAGACCGCGATCCGCAAACCTGGATCACAACACCCTGTAGGGGCGGATATTATCCGCCCGCCCGGGGGTCATAGGGGGCGGAGCCCCCTATACCAAAGACGGGTGGGTGGGCGGTTATTTAATCTAAATAGCCCGAAATTCATTTCCATTTCGTATATTGACCCACACATATTACAGACTGTAGAGGTATCCTATGCCGGAAATTCAAATTCTTCCCTCCCATGTGGCCGACCTGATCGCCGCGGGCGAGGTGGTGGAGCGCCCCGCCAGCGCCGTGAAGGAGCTGGTGGAGAACGCGGTGGACGCCGGCGCGTCCAAGGTGGTGGTAGAGGTGAGCCACGGGGGGATGACCTTCCTCCGGGTGACCGACGACGGCAGGGGCATCCCCGCCGACCAGCTGCCCCGGGCCTTCCTGCGCCACGCCACCAGCAAGCTGCGCACGGAGTACGACCTGGAGGCCATCGGCACTCTGGGCTTCCGGGGGGAGGCACTGGCCGCCATCTCCGCCGTGTCCCGGATGCAGGTCCTGTCCCGCACGGAGCAGGCCCCCATGGGGGCTTCCCTAACTCTGGAGGGGGGCATCCCCGGGCAGGTGGAGGAGGCCGGCTGTCCCCTGGGCACCACTATGGTGGTGCGTGACCTGTTTTACAACACCCCCGCCCGGCTGAAGTTCATGAAGAAGGACGCGGCGGAGGGGGCGGCGGTGTTCGCCGCCGTCCAGCGGCTGGCCCTGTCCCACCCGGAGGTGTCCTTCAAGTTCATCCGGGACGGAAAGCAGGAGCTGCTGACCCCCGGGGACGGCAAACTGGAGTCCGCCGTCTACGCCGTTCTGGGCCGGGAGCTGGCCCTGGGCCTGCGTCCGGTACAGGCCAGCGGCGAGGAGATGTCTGTCTCCGGCTTCGTGTCCATGCCCGCCTGCTGCCGCAACAGCCGGAACTGGCAGTTCTTCTTCGTCAACGGCCGGTTTATCAAATCCCGGCTGATGATGGCCGCCCTGGAGGAGGCCTATGCCAACCAGAGAATGGTGGGAAAGTTCCCCGCCTGTGTCCTCCACCTGCGGACAAAGCTGAACGCCGTGGATGTGAACGTCCACCCCGCCAAAACCGAGGTGAAGTTCGGCGCCGAGCGGCAGGTGTTCTCCGCCGTGTACCACGCCGTGCTCTCCGCCCTGGAGGCCGACCGCAGCCGCCCCGCCGCCGTGCTGGACAGGCCCGCCCGCCACGACACGGTGACCCCCCATCAGACCACCCTCATCCCCCCTGCCCCCGCCGTGCGTCCGCCGGTGGTGCAGGTCCACGACAACACCTACCGCCCCGCCCCCAAGGCGGAGCCCCCCCGATACACCCCCGGACCCGCGCCGATCCAGCGCCCGACCATTTCTCCGGCGGCTCCCCCGCCCCGGCAGGAGCCCGTTCAGGCCCCTGCGGCCCCCGAGGTAAAGCCCGCCCCGGCGCAGGCCGTCCCCGAGCGCAAGGCGGAGCCGGTGACCGCCGCTTCTCCGGCCCCCATGCCCGGGCCTGAGCCGGTCCCCGCCGCCCCGGAGCCCACCCCCTGGCGGGTGGCCGGCGAGGTGCTGAACACCTATATCATCGTGGAGCAGGGGGACGCGGTGTTCTTCATCGACAAGCACGCCGCCCACGAGCGGATGAATTTCGACCGCATGAAGGCGGCGGGGTACGCCCCCATGTCTCAGACCCTGCTGGTGCCCGCCGTGTGCCGTCTGGACCCCCGGGAGGAGGCCGCCCTGGTGGAGCAGCTGCCCCTGCTGGAGGAGTTCGGCTTTCAGGCGGAGGATCTCAACGGCGCGCTGATCGTCCGTCAGGCCCCGGACTATCTGGACGTGGAGGACATCCCCGGCACCCTGTCGGAGCTGGCAGGCAGACTGATGACCGGCGGGCGGCTGGACCCCGCCGCCGCCCGGGACGAGCTGCTGCACACCATGGCCTGCAAGGCCGCCATCAAGGGCGGCTGGAAGACCAGCCTGCCCGAACTGGAGCGGGTGGCTCAGGCCGTTATGTCCGGGCAGGTGAAATACTGCCCCCACGGCCGCCCCGTGGCCATCGAGCTGACGAAAAAAGAGCTGGAGAAGCAGTTCAAAAGAATTTAATCTCCCACCCTCCCGCCCAATTTTGGTATAGGGGGTAAACCCCCTATGACCCCCAGGCGGCCACAGGCCGGCAATGGCAGAGCCCTTGCCCTACGGTAAAGCGCCGCAAAAACGCCGGGCGGCCACAGGCCGCCCCTATAATACAGACAACATCCGTTCACCATATCCCGTAGAGGCCGGTGTCCTCACCGGCCCGCGGACGGGGGATATTTCGCCCCCGGGCGAGGTACTTTCCATGGATGGAAAGTACCCAAAGATCCCCGGGTCTGCGGACCCGGACCCGGGGCGCACGTTCAGATCGTGCCCCAAATTTGTTCGGCGCGGGCATGAACTTGGGGCCGCTGCGTCCTCCGCCCGCTGCCGCTCACATCTATCAACTTCACGTTTCCCCTCTTTTCCCCCTCGCGCCTCTCGTATGCCTTGCCTTTCCGACTTCGTTAGGTTCGTTCCTCGCTCCATGTAGGGCCCGATGCCCCATCGGGCCATGACACGTATCAATAACGCCCCCTCATCCGTCATCGCCTACGGCGATGCCACCTTCCCCCCTGGGTGGGGAAGGCTTTACGGGCGGCCTGTGGCCGCCCTGGGGTCATAGGGGGCGGAGCCCCCTGGGACCCATTTGAAGCCCAGCGTCAGCGGGTTCAAATGGGAGAGGAGGAGCAAGGGAGCGCAGCGAAGGATGCCCAAGCTTGGGCGTCCTGAGTGGAGCGGACTTTGCGACGACGTGGCGGGTGGGTGGGTATCAAATCAAGGAGGTCCCCTATGCAGCTGACATGGTCCTATCTTCTGGCCCAATACGGCAAAGCTCGCGGCGGCATATTCTTCGGCGGCGACGGCGACAAATTCGACGGCCAGCTGGTGCTGGACCGCGGGGACAAGTCCCCCCTGCTGGTGCTGCTGCGGCAGGTGGCCTCCGGCCGGTATGTGAACGACCACCTGACCGCCCGCACCAGCGTGCGGCTGAGCGGCGAATACAAGCTGGACATCCGGCCCAGGGGGCTGACCGGCTCCGGCTATCAGGCCATTATGGGTCTGGCCGGGCAGAGCCGGGACTACGGCTGCCCCGAGGCCACCCAGGGCCGGATCATCGCCTCCAACGACCAGGCTCTCACCCGGCAGGTGCTGGGCTCCCTTGAGCTGCGCCTTGCTCTGGAGCGGCAGACCGGCGAGCAGCTGCGGGTGTGCCCCGACGCCCGGGGGGAGGGCTGGCATCTGGTGGAGGTGGACCGGAAGGACTTCGACTCCGGCCTGAAGGACGGCCCCTGGCCGCGGGACGCCATTCTGAACGACAGCCCCTACCACACCGACGCCGATCGGGCGGTCCTGTTCCGGGCCGCTCAGGAGCAGTTTGACGAAGCCATGAACGGCTTTCTGGACCTGCTGACGGCGGCCGGGGACGCCCTGGCGGCCTGGAGCGGGGCCATTAGCGGGCGGTAGATCGCAGGCCGGCAAGGGCGCAGAGCCCTTGCCCTACGGAATGTTCTATCTCCCGTGCGTAGGGCGCGACGACCCGGCGCGCCGCAAAACGTCGGGCGGCCAAAGGCCGCCCCTGCGGCGCGCAGCGTTCTTGACTTCTCGTAGGGGCGCATATTATGCGCCCGCCGGTGGGGCATAGGCGCGAAGCCCCCGGGAACCCATTTGAAGCCCAGCGCAGCGGGTTCAAATGGGAGAGGACGAACAGCGGAATGAGCGAGCTTTCGCCGCCCCGGCGGAAGTGAGGGATATGAAGCTTGTGAGGACGAGGTGGTCGGGCGGGTCCTAATTCATTTGAAAGGCGGTGGCGGGATGCCCCCGAAGGTACTGGTCATCTGCGGCCCCACGGCCAGCGGAAAGACCGCGCTGGCCGTGGCGCTGGCAAAGGCTCATAATGGCGAGGTCGTCTCCGCCGACTCCATGCAGATCTACCGCACCATGGACATCGGCACCGCCAAGCCCACGGCGGAGGAGATGGACGGCGTCCCCCACCACATGCTGGACGTGGCCGACCCGGGGGAGGACTTCTCCGCCGCCCGGTATGTGGAGATGGCCTCCGCCTGCGTGGATGACATCCTGGCCCGGGGAAGGCTGCCCATCATCGCCGGGGGGACGGGGCTGTACATCGACTCCCTGCTGGCCGGGCGCACCTTCGCCAGCTTCTCTCCGGACAGCCCCCTGCGGAAGAAGCTGGAGCAGCGGTATGTGGCCCAGGGGGGCTCCGCCCTGCTGGCGGAACTGGACCGGATCGACCCCGACAGCGCCCGCCGCCTGCACCCCAACGACGCCAAACGCATCGTCCGGGCGCTGGAGGTGTATTACACCACCGGCGTGCCCATCACCCGCCACAACGAGGAAAGCCACCGTCTCCCCCCAAGGTACGAAGCGGTGACCCTCGGTCTGGCCTTCCGGGAGCGGGCGGACATGTGGCGGCGCATCGACCGCCGGGTGGACGAGATGATGGACCGGGGGCTGGTGGAGGAGGTGCGTTCCCTGCTGGAGCGGAACGTCCCCCTGAAGTCCACCGCCATGCAGGCCATCGGGTATAAAGAGATGGCCGCCGCCCTGCTGTGCGGGGGCAGCGCGCAGGCCGCGGCGGAGGAGATCAAACTCCGCTCCCGGCAGTACGGCAAGCGGCAGCTCACCTGGTTCCGGCGGGAGCCGGACTGCCATTGGCTGCTCTGGGACAGCCGGCCCGATTTTGCGCGGGCCCTGCAGGATTCGACGGATTATCTGAAAGAGAGTGGTTTAGTATAAGAGCGCCCGGACTGTGTTCCGCGGACACAGACAGAAAAGGAGTGCTACTTATGCAAAAGACCAACAACTTACAGGACATCTTCCTCACCCAGGCCCGGCGGGAGCGCCGCCCCGTCACCCTGTTCCTGATGAACGGGTTTCAGATGCGGGGGGTCATCACCGGATTCGACTCCTTCGTGGTGGTGCTGACCACCGACGGCAAGCAGCAGATCATCTACAAGCACGCCATCTCCACCATCGTCCCCGAGCGCCCCGTACCCCTGTACGAGCCCATGGCGGCTGACGATCTGGGCGGATGATATCCGCCCCTACATAACCACATTCCGGCAACCTATCCGCGGGCGGCTGCAGGCCGCCCAGGGGGTCATAGGGGGCAAAGCCCCCTATACACCTAAAAGGGTGGGCGGGGTGGGTTTTTAATCTCCACCCAGAAAGAGAGATCACCCATGAAACAAGGCAATTCCGTCATCACCCTGGCCATCGCCCTGCTGGCCGCCGCCCTGGCGGCCTATCTGGGCTATTACGCTTGGAACACCTTCAACACCCCCTACACCACCACCGTGGCCTACGCCTATGTGAACAACGACAGCGCCGAGGGCGACGGCCTTCTGGTGCGGCAGGAGCAGGTGCTGCCCGCCCAGAGCGGCATCGTGGAGCTGACCCGGAGCGAGGGCGAGAAGGTGGCCGCCGGCAAGACGGTGGCCCTGGTCTACGCCAACGGCGAGGCCCAGACCGCTCAGACCCGGCGGGAGGAGCTGGAGCAGGAGCTCCAGGTGCTGGAGTACGCCGCCCAGGGGGGCGGGGACGTGTCCTCTGCCGCCCGGCTGGATGAGGACATCCTCCAGTCCCTGGTGTCTCTCCGCGCCGCCGCCGCCCTGGGCAGCTTTTCCCGGCTGGAGGACCAGGTGGTGCAGCTGAAAAGCGCCGTGCTCCGGCGGGACCTCACCTACGGCGCCGGGCTGACCGCCGAGGGCCTGTCCGCCCGGCTGCAGAGCCTGAAGGGCCAGCTGTCTGACCTGAAGCGCCAGACCGGCTCCTCCACCACCCGGGTCACCGCCCCCCAGCCGGGCATTTTCTCCGCCGCGGCAGACGGCTGCGAGGACATCACCCCCCAGCAGCTGCTGACCCTGGACGGCGCCGGACTGGAGCAGCTCATCTCCTCCGCCGACCCCCACAGCCAGGCAGCCAGCACGGGCAAGCTGATCCTGGGGGACACCTGGTATCTGGCCGTCCCCCTCTCCCAGAAGGCGGGGGAGCGGCTGGCTCATCTCAGCACCGTCACCGTCCGCTTTACCGGCGACTTCAGCCAGGACGTGACCATGACCGTGGAGCGGGTGGCCGCAGGCCAGTCCGGGGCCGTGGCCGTGCTGTCCAGCGACAAGTACCTGTCGGACACCACCCTGCTGCGGCGGCAGACGGTGGAGCTGATCTTCAGCTCTACCCAGGGCATCCGGGTGCCCAAGTCCTGCCTGCGCATGGAGACGGAGGAAAAGGAGATCCCCGACACCAGCGAAACGGAGACCGTCAGCCGCCTGGGCGTGTACGCCATCGTCAACGGCCGGGCGGTGTTCAAGGAGGTGGAGGTGGTCAGCGAGGGGGCGGACTTCTATGTGCTGCGCTCCGTGACCACGGGGAAAAACGCCCTGCGCGCTGGGGACGAGATCGTCCTGCGGGGCACCGGGATGTTCGACGGCAAGGTGATGGAGTTTTAAGGGGCCCTGGCAGGCCGCCCCTGCGGCGGAAAACGCCCGTTTCACGTATCCCGTAGGGGCCGCCCCATGTGGCGGCCCGCAAGATCCAGAGCCCCCTCTGATCTCGATCTCAAATGGTATATTCCATCTTAAATATATCCCGATTTCATTTTGTGTTCCTTTGCAGAAGAAATGTCAGTGTTCCCCGCCCCCGCAGGGGGCGGGGAACACAAAAAAGAACTGGGAGTTAAATATTACCCATTGTATCCATATGCATACAGAAAGAAGGCAT